>NZ_JAAXOY010000033.1 GCF_012396155.1 Cellulomonas septica
TCTCGCGACGAGGTTGGCGGCGGCCCGGGCCGCCTGCCGGCCGGCGAGCGTGCGCGCCTGGTCCGGCCCGGGACCGACGACCACGACGGTGCCGGCCTCCAGCAGCTCGCGGACGGACCTGGCCTCGGCCCGGTGCTCGCGGTCGGCGATCACGGCGAGCGACCGGTCCGTCGGGTCGATGTCGAACCCGACGGACACGACGCCGTCCTCGGTCTGCTGCGTCACCGCGTACCCGGCCTCGCGGAACACGGCGATCATCCGGCCGTTCTGCGGCAGCACGTCCGCGACGAACCGTCGCACGCCGCGCTCGCGCGCCGCCGCGGCGAGGTGCTCGAGGAGCACCGACCCGATGCCGCGGCCCTGGTGCGCGTCGGACACGTTGAACGCGACCTCCGCCTCCTCGGGCGCCTCGCCCACGAGCCGGTCGTAGCGCGCGACGCCGATGATGTGCTCGACGCCGTCGGCGTCCGCCGCGACCGCGACGAGCGCGACCCGGTCGACGTGGTCCACGTTGACGAGCCGGTGCAGGTCGCGGTCGGGCAGCCGTTCGAGGTGCGCGAAGAAGCGCAGGTAGGTGGACCGCTCGGACTGCGCGACGTGGAACGCCTGCAGCGCGTCGGCGTCGCTCGGCCGGATGGGCCGCACGTGCGTCGTCGACCCGTCGGCCAGCACGACGTCCGCCTCCCACGCGGCGGGATAGCGGGCGGGCGCCGCGTCCTCGTCGACGTCTGCCATGCACGCCAGGCTATCCGTGCGCGGCGCTGCGTCGTGCGCGCCCGCGTGCCGTGCCCACGACGCGCCCCGGACGGGCGACAATGGGCGGCGCACATCCCGCACCGGACCGAGGAGCACTCCCGCATGGCGCGTCGCCCCGCGACCCCGAACCTCCCTCCCGAGGACCTCGTCGAGCGCATCGTCGACATCGACGTCGCCTCCGAGATGGAGGGGTCGTTCCTCGAGTACGCGTACTCGGTCATCTACTCGCGTGCGCTCCCCGACGCCCGGGACGGACTCAAGCCCGTGCAGCGGCGCATCCTGTTCCAGATGGCCGACATGGGCCTGCGCCCCGACCGGCCGTACGTGAAGTCGGCGCGCGTCGTCGGCGAGGTCATGGGCAAGCTCCACCCGCACGGCGACGCCCCGATCTACGACGCGATGGTCCGTCTGGCGCAGGCGTTCGCGCTCCGGCTGCCGCTCGTCGACGGGCACGGCAACTTCGGCTCGCTCGACGACGGACCCGCCGCCCCCCGGTACACCGAGGCGCGGCTCGCACCGTCGGCGACGGCCATGACGACGGGCCTCGACGAGGACGTCGTCGACTTCGTCCCGAACTACGACAACAAGCTCACGCAGCCCGAGGTGCTGCCCTCGGCGATCCCGAACCTGCTGGTCAACGGCGCGGCGGGCATCGCGGTCGGCATGGCGACGAACATGGCGCCGCACAACCTCGTCGAGGTCGTCGCGGCGGCGCGGCACCTGGTCATGCACCCGGACGCGACGCTCGACGAGCTCATGCGCTTCGTGCCCGGCCCGGACCTGCCGACGGGCGGCAAGATCATCGGCCTGGACGGCGTGCGGGACGCGTACCGGACGGGCCGCGGCGCCTTCAAGACGCGCGCGACGGCGGTCGTCGAGAACGTCACGCCCAAGCGCAAGGGCATCGTCATCACCGAGCTGCCGTACATGGTCGGCCCGGAGAAGGTCATCGAGAAGATCAAGGAGGGCGTGCAGAGCAAGAAGCTCTCGGGCATCTCCGACGCGGTCGACCTCACGGACCGCCAGCACGGTCTGCGCCTCGTCATCGAGGTCAAGACGGGGTTCCACCCCGAGGCCGTGCTCGAGCAGCTCTACCGGTTCACGCCGCTCGAGGACTCGTTCTCGATCAACAACGTCGCGCTCGTCGACGGCCAGCCGCGCACGCTCGGCCTGCGCGAGCTGCTCCAGGTGTGGGTCGACCACCGGATCTCCGTGGTGCGCCGCCGCTCGCAGTTCCGGCTGACGAAGCGGCAGGAGCGGCTGCACCTCGTCGAGGGCCTGCTCGTCGCGATCCTCGACATCGACGAGGTCATCCAGGTCATCCGCTCGTCCGACGACGCGGACTCCGCCCGGACGCGCCTGCAGACCGTGTTCGACCTGTCCGAGCCGCAGGCCGAGTACATCCTCGAGCTGCGCCTGCGCCGCCTCACCAAGTTCTCCCGCCTCGAGCTCGAGCGCGAGAAGGAGCAGCTGCTCGCGGAGATCGCCGAGCTCGAGGCGATCCTGCGCGACGAGCAGCGGCTGCGCGTCCTCGTGTCCGACGAGATGGCCGAGGTCGCCGCGACCTACGGCACGCCGCGCCGGACGATCCTCCTGGAGTCCGCGGGCGGCACGTCGGTGTCGGGTGCACCGGCCGCGCGCGCGTCCGCCACGCCGCTCGAGATCGAGGACTCCCCCTGCTGGGCGCTGCTGTCCGGGACGGGACTCCTCGCGCGCACGGCCGGTGCCGACGCGCCCGTCCGGTCGTCCGACGCCCGCCGCGCGAAGCACGACGTGCTGGTCGCGGGCGTCCCCACGAGCGCCCGTGCGGACATCGGCGTCGTGACCTCGCGCGGTCGTGTGCTGCGGCTGTCGGTCCTCGACCTGCCGGCCCTGCCGCCGACCGACGGTCCGCCGTCGCTGTCGGGCGGTGTCCCGCTCGCGGAGCTCGTGACGCTGCCCGCGGGCGAGCGCGTCGTCGGCCTCGCGTCCCTCGCCGCCGACGCCCCGACGCTCGCCCTCGCGACCGCGCAGGGCACCGTCAAGCGCGTCGCGCAGGGCGACGTGCCGGGCAACAAGGACGAGTGGGTCGTCGTGGGGCTGCGCGACGACGACGAGGTCGTCGGTGTCGCCGCCGTGGCGGACGACGACGAGCTGGTGCTCGTGAGCTCGGACTCCTCGCTCCTGCACTTCCCCGCGTCGTCCGTGCGCCCGCAGGGCCGGGCCGCCGGCGGCATGGCGGGCATCAAGCTCGCGTCCGGCCAGCGGGTCGTCGCTTTCGGTGCGGTGCGGCCCGACGAGGTCGGCGACGCGCTCGTCGTGACCGTCTCCGGCTCGTCGAGCGCCCTGCCGGGCACGCAGGCCGGCGCCGCCAAGGTGACCCCCTTCGACGCCTACCCCGGCAAGGGTCGCGCGACGGGCGGCGTCCGCTCGCACCGGTTCCTCAAGGGCGAGGACACGCTCATCGCCGCGTGGGTCGGTGCGGGACCCGCGTGGGCCGCAGGCTCCGCGGGTCAGCCGGTGGACCTGCCGACACCGGACCCGCGGCGCGACGGGTCGGGCACGCCGCTGACGGTGCCGGTGCACGCGATCGGCTGACGCCGGCCGACCCCGACGGCGGCGGCTCTCGCCGTCGTCCTCTGCACGGGGTCGTGCGACCGCGTGTCAGCGGACGGGTGCCCCGGTCCACCCGACGAGCGCGACCACGTTGTCGCGCTTCGGCGCCGGCGGTCGTGCCTCCGCCGCGGGCACGGGCCGGGCCCGCCGGGCGGCGTGGTTGCGCTCGACCACGGCCACCGCGAGCATCCCCTGTGCCACCAGGTAGGTCAGCATGACCCACACGTCCTGGCCGGGCAGGTGCCACGTCGGCACGAACGCCTCGAGCGCGATCAGGCCGTCGGACACGACGAACACCGCGCCCGCGGCCCCCGCGAGCGGGCTCACGCCGGTCGCGAGGACCGCCATCGCGACGAGCACGCCGCCGTAGACCGCGACCGGCACCAGCAGTGCACCCGCGTGCGGCGCGCAGAGCCCGACCAGGACGACGAGGACGACCGCGTACGGCACCAGGCGCACCGGGTGCCGGTAGGCGACCGAGCGACGCGCGTCGGGTGCGAAGGCCACGACGTACGCGACCTGCGCGAGCAGGAACCCGCCGACCATGAGCAGGAACGCGGTGTCGCCGTCGGACGTCGCCGGGAGCGTGTCACCGAGCCACGAGCAGCCGAGCGCGACGAGCGTCCACGTCACCAGCCGCCCGCGCGGCCACCGGGTCGCGGTCGCGACCGCCGCGGCGAGCAGCGGCATCGCGCACCACTGCGCGACCTCCGCGACGGCGTCGGCGCCCGCCGCACGGCACACGAGCAGCAGCACCGCGTCGACGACGTAGAGGACCGACCACACGCGAGCGGCGACGGGCAGGGACCGGAGCACGGCGACCTCCTGGGACCGGACGTCAGCGTCCGGGACGGCACGCGGCCGGACCTCGTCGTCCGGCCGTCGCCGATGCTAACCCGCGTCGCGCGCCCTCCGAGGACGGTTCGCGCGGCCGTCGCCCGCAGGGCTCAGAGCTCGATCGCGTACATCGCCGAGCTGGCGTACACGGCGTACCCCAGGCCCGTGTAGAGCCGGTGCGCACCCGACCGGTTCGCGGTGTCCACGCTGAGCTCGGCGTACTCCATGCCGTCCGACCGGTAGACCGCCATGACGGCCGCGAGCAGCGCCGACGCGAGCCCGCGGCCCCGCCACTCGCGCACGACCCCGAGCAGGTCGGTGTACCCCGCCGAGTGGCCCGTGACCTCCCAGTCGGCCTCGTACCGCCCCGACAGCAGGTAGCCGACGACCTGGTCGTCGCCGTCCAGCGCGACCAGGCTCCACGTCGGCGCGAACATGCTCCTGCCGTGGACCCACTGCGCCGCGTTGCGCGGCTCGCTCCCCCAGTGGTCGGCGAACGCGGCGTTGTGCGCGAGACGCGCACCCTCGTCGTGCTCGGGCGCCCACGGGACGATTCGCACGCCGTCGGGCGTCGGCGCGTCGGGCAGCGGCACGTCGAGCGGGCGGCGCATCTCGGCGTAGTAGCGCACGGGCGTCATTCCCGAGCGGGTCAGCAGCCGGGCCGCGTCCTGCGCCTCGTCGGGCACGTACGCCGCGATCCGAGCGGGCAGCTCCTTGCCGCTCGCCGCGAGGACCTGACGCGCACGCGCGTGCGACCAGGCCACGATCGCCCGGCCGACACCGCGACCCCGCCAGTCCGGGTCGACGCCTCCGCCCACGAACGCCCGCACGACGCGCGTGTCGCCCGGGGGCTGGTCGACCTCGGCCCACGCCCGCGGCACACCGTCGGCGTCCAGGCCGACGAGCGTGTCGCGCGGGATGTCGCGCCACTCGCCGTCGAGCTTCTCGTCGATCTCCTCGGCCACCGTCCGGTAGGGCACACCGTCGGCGACCTCCGTGCGGGTCACGAGCGCGCTCAGCGCCGGGACGTCGTCTCGCGTCACCGGGCGCCAGGTGAGCCCGAGCGACGGGTCGGGCAGCGGGACGTCGACGGGCGCGGCGGCACGCTCCGCGATGGGCGGCAGGGAGGTGGTGGTCACCGTCCCACCCTCGCCGCGGCCCCCGGCCGGGGGCAACCGTAATCCGCTCGACGCCCCTGCCGTCGGTGTGGTGCCGGTACCCGCGCGCGTGCCCGACACCGAGGTGGCGGGCACGCGGAGCCTCGTGGAGCCTCGCGGAGCGTCGTGGGGCGGCCGGCCGCGACGACCTCAGGCGTCGATGCGGGACCGGTCGAGCGCCTGGGCACCCGCGACGATGAAGTCCTTGCGCGGCGCGACGTCCGAGCCCATGAGCAGCTCGAAGATCTGCTCGGCCCGGGCCGCCGCCTCGACGGTGACGCGGCGCAGCGTGCGATGACGCGGGTCCATCGTCGTCTCCGCGAGCTGGTCGGCGTCCATCTCACCGAGACCCTTGTACCGCTGGATGTCGTCCTTGTAGCGCTTGCCGCTGCGGTCGAGCCGCTTGAGCGTCGCCGCGAGCTCGGCCTCGGAGTAGGTGTAGAGGTACCGGTCCTCGGGGTCGGCCTTGCGGCCACCCCCGACGAGCTCGATGCGGTGCAGCGGCGGGACCGCCGCGTAGACGCGCCCCTGCTCGACGAGCGGCCGCATGTAGCGGAAGAAGAGCGTGAGCAGCAGCGTGCGGATGTGGGCACCGTCGACGTCGGCGTCCGTCATCATCACGACCTTGCCGTAGCGCGCGGCGTCCAGGTCGAACGTCCGGCCCGAGCCCGCACCGATCACCTGGATGATCGAGGCGCACTCGGTGTTCTTCAGCATGTCCGTGACGGACGCCTTCTGGACGTTGAGGATCTTGCCGCGGATGGGCAGCAGCGCCTGGAAGTCCGAGCTGCGCGCGAGCTTGGCGGTGCCGAGCGCGCTGTCGCCCTCGACGATGAACAGCTCGCTGCGGTCCACGTCGTCGATGCGGCAGTCCGCGAGCTTCGCGGGCAGCGACGACGACTCGAGCGCGTTCTTGCGGCGCGAGATCTCCTTCTGCTTGCGCGCCGACAGCCGCGCCCGCATCTCCCCCACGACCTTGTCGAGCAGCAGCGACGACTGCGCCTTGTGGTCGCGCTTGGGCGACACGAAGATGCCGCCGAGCTCGGTGTCGAGGACCTTCGCGACGATCGCGCGCACCGGCGCGGTGCCGAGGACCTCCTTCGTCTGGCCCTCGAACTGCGGCTCCGCGAGCCGGACCGTGACGACCGCGGTGAGGCCCGCGAGCACGTCCTCCTTCTCGATGCGCTCGGTCGCCGCGTCCTTCGCGCTGATCTTGAGCCGGCGCGCGTTCGCCTCGACGGCCTTGCGGACCGTGCGCAGCAGACCCGTCTCGAACCCCGCGAGGTGCGTGCCGCCCTTGGGCGTCGCGATGATGTTGACGAACGACCGGACCTCGGTCTCGTACCCGGTGCCCCACCGCAGCGCGACGTCGACCTCGCACGTGCGGCTGACCTCCTGCGGGGTCATGTGGCCGCGGTCGTCGAGCACCGGCACCGTCTCGGTGAACGTGCCCGACCCCGTGAGGTGCCAGGTGTCCGTGACCGCCGGGTCCGGCGACAGGTGGTCGACGAAGTCGACCACGCCCCCGCTGTGGAAGAACGTCTCCTCGTGCGGGCCGCTCTCCCCCGGCGTGCCCGGGATGCCGCGCTCGTCGCGCACCGTCAGCGTGAGGCCGGGCACCAGGAAGCTCGTCTGGCGCGCACGCGTCACGAGCTCGTCGTAGGAGAACACCGCCGTCTTCGGGAAGATCTGCCGGTCCGCCCAGTAGCGCACGCGCGTGCCCGTGCGGGCGCGGGCCGTCTTGCCCACGACCGCGAGCTCGGAGCCCGAGACGAACGGCTCGAACGGCGACTCGGGGCTCAGGCCCTCGCGGTCGTCGAACACGCCCGGCTCGCCGCGGTGGAACGTCATGCGGTGCGTGCGGCCGCCACGGTCGACCTCGACGTCGAGCCGCGCCGACAGCGCGTTGACGACCGACGCGCCGACGCCGTGCAGACCGCCCGACGCACCGTACGAGCCGCCGCCGAACTTGCCACCCGCGTGCAGCTTGGTGAACACGACCTCGACGCCCGTCAGGCCGGTCTTCGGCTCGACGTCGACCGGGATGCCGCGGCCGTTGTCGCGGACCTCGACGGACGTGTCCGCGTGCAGCACGATGTCGATGCGGTCACCGTGCCCGGCGAGCGCCTCGTCGACGGAGTTGTCGATGATCTCCCAGAGGCAGTGCATGAGCCCGCGGCTGTCGGTCGTGCCGATGTACATGCCCGGGCGCTTGCGGACGGCCTCCAGGCCCTCGAGCACCGACAGGTGCCGGGCCGTGTAGCCGGACTGCGGGGAAGTCGTCGTCACGGGGGGATGGTAGCCGGGCGGCCTGACAGCGCCGGGGAACCTCGCCGCAGCGGACACGGCCGGGACACGGGTCGGACACGGTCCGGACACGATCTCGTCCCGAGCGGGGGAAACCCCGTACGCCGGGAGCGAACCACCCGCCGCCGGTGAGATGGATCCGCGTCCGGGATGGTTGTATGGAGACGTGACAGGGACCATGACCGAGCCGTTGACCGCAGCCGACCGTTGCGACCGCTGCGGTGCCCAGGCCTACGTCCGCGTGGTGCTCCCCGTGGGCGAGCTGCTGTTCTGCGCGCACCACGCGCGTGAGCACGCGCCGAAGTTCGCGGACGTCGCGACACACGTCCACGACGAGACCGACCGCCTGCTCGCCGAGCACGGGGCCGGCACCGGCGCCGCCCGCTGAGGCACCGCACGACACTCGCACGACGAGGCCCGGACCCACCACGGTCCGGGCCTCGTCGCATCCCGGTCCCTCCGTCGCCGTGCGGCGGTCGGGTCGGCGTCCCGTGGCCGCGCGACGGCGGGATCGCCGGGCGACGGCCGAAGGTCTGGACGGCGGCCGACCTGCCGTCCGGCCGCAGCGTCGCCGTCAGGCCAGGATGTCGTGCCACTCCAGGACCCGGTGCGAGCGCACCACGCCGTGCACGACGAACGGGTCCTCGCGGACGAACCGCTCCGCGGCCTCGCGGCTCACCAGCACGCACATCGACCCGTTGCGCTGCGGGTCCTCGAACACACCGACCGCGAGCAGGTCACCCCGCTGCGCCGCGGCGTCGACGTGCGCCGAGTGCGCCGGCATGTGCGGCGCCCCCACCGTGAGGACGTCGTCGGCGGGCTCGTAGAACACGACGAAGCGGCTCACCGCTCCCCTCCCTCGGACTCTGCTCCTGCGGCGGCGTCGCCCGCTGCGTGGCTCGCGAGCGCGTCGAGGACCACGCCCCACCCCCGGACGAACGCACCGCCGCGGTAGCCGCCGGGCAGCGCGCACGCCGCCTCGAGCTGCGCCTCGGTCATGCGCTCCCAGCCCCGGTGCTCGACCGCCACGCGCGTGAGCGACGGTCCGAGCGCGCGGAACGTGAGCTCGACCTCCGTCGGCTCGGGCGTGATGGACCACGACATCGTGAACCCGTGCGGCCGGTCCCAGGTGACCATGCGGCCCCACGTGTGCGTGCTGCCGTCGTCCCACGTCTCCACGACGTCCCCGCCCACCCGCGGGTCCACGGTCACGTCGCGCACCCGGTCCGTGCCGATCGAGAACGGGTCGACTGGCCACCATGCGCCGAGCTCGGTGACGAAGACGTCGAACGTGCGCGCCAGCGGTGCGCGCACGAGCGTCGACTGCCGGACCGGCGGCGGGACGAGGGGCACGACCCGGGCGCCCCCGCCCGTGGCGTCACGCGGAGGCACGGTGCGCTCCTTCGTCGGCGGGCGACCCGGAGCCCGCGTCGGCCTCGGCGAGACGACGGGCGACGTCGAGCGACGCGGCCCACGTCTCGTCGAGGAACTCCCGGAGCTCGGCGAGCCCCTGCGGTCGCGCTCGGTAGAGGTTGCGGGTCCCCACGGTGCGGTGCGTGACGAGCCCGGCGTCCGACAGCACGCGCAGGTGCTGGCTGACGGCGCTGCGGGACACGTCGAACGCGTCGGCGAGCCGGCCGACCGCCAGCTCGTCGTGCGCGAGCAGCGAGAGGATCTCCCGGCGGCGCGGCTCGGCCAGCGCGCGCAACGTGTCGTCGGGGGGCGTCATGGCGCCCACGGGCCGGTCGTCGATCCCTGCATCGCGCACCTCCGGTCAGCGACGTGACGGTTCAATCGTCAGTCTTCGCTAACGGTTAGTCAAGACTGACCGTCGAGCGGCGTGCTCGTCGCCCGACGGAAACGCGGACGGCGGGAGAGCGCGAACGACGGCGGGAGCGCGTACGACGACGTGAGCGCGAACGACGGCGGGAGCGCGAACGACGACGTGAGCCCGAACGACGACGTGAGCGCGAACGACGGAGCCCGCCCCCGCCGAGGCGGGGACGGGCTCCAGGACGACGCCGGGGGCGCCGGTCAGTCCAGGTAGTCGCGCAGGACCTGCGAGCGCGACGGGTGGCGCAGCTTCGACATGGTCTTGGACTCGATCTGACGGATGCGCTCACGCGTCACGCCGTAGACCTTGCCGATCTCGTCGAGCGTCTTCGGCTGGCCGTCGGTGAGGCCGAACCGCATGGACACGACGCCGGCCTCGCGCTCGGACAGGGTGTCGAGGACCTGGTGCAGCTGCTCCTGCAGGAGCGTGAAGCTCACCGCGTCGGCGGGCACGACGGCCTCGGAGTCCTCGATGAGGTCACCGAACTCGCTGTCGCCGTCCTCACCGAGGGGCGTGTGCAGCGAGATGGGCTCGCGGCCGTACTTCTGGACCTCGACGACCTTCTCGGGCGTCATGTCGAGCTCCTTGGCCAGCTCCTCCGGCGTGGGCTCGCGGCCCAGGTCCTGGAGCATCTGGCGCTGGACGCGCGCGAGCTTGTTGATGACCTCGACCATGTGCACCGGGATACGGATGGTGCGCGCCTGGTCGGCCATCGCGCGGGTGATCGCCTGGCGGATCCACCACGTCGCGTACGTCGAGAACTTGTAGCCCTTGGTGTAGTCGAACTTCTCGACCGCACGGATCAGACCGAGGTTCCCCTCCTGGATCAGGTCCAGGAAGAGCATGCCGCGACCGGTGTAGCGCTTGGCGAGCGAGACGACGAGCCGCAGGTTGGCCTCGAGCAGGTGGTTCTTGGCACGACGACCGTCGCCCGCGATCCACTCGAGCTCACGGCGCAGCTTCGGCTCCATCGTGACACCGGAGTTCAGGCGCTCCTCGGCGAACAGGCCGGCCTCGATGCGCTTGGCGAGCTCGACCTCCTGCTCCGCGTTCAGCAGCGCGACCTTGCCGATCTGCTTGAGGTAGTCCTTGACCGGGTCGGCCGTGGCGCCCGCGGTGACGACCTGCTGGACCGGTGCGTCGTCGTCGTCGGCGTCCGAGTACACGAAGCCGGCGCTGTCCTCCGACTCCTCCTCGGTCGCGGCCTTCGGCGCCGCCTCGGTCGACTCCTCGTCGTCGCCCTCGGTGGTCTCGGCCGTCTCCTCGGTGTCCTCGGCGGCGACGTCGACGTCCTCGAGCGTCTCGGTCTCGTCGATCTCGACGTCCTCGAGCTCCTCGGCCTCGTCGATCTCCTCGTCGGAGTCGCCGGCCTTGCCGGGCGTGGCGGCCTTGGCGGCCGAGGCCTTGCCGGCCGGCTTGGGACCGGTCGACTTCGCGGCAGGCTTGGCGGTGGCCTTGGCGGTGCCGGCGGCCTTCGCGGTCGTCGCCTTCTTCGCGGCGGGGCGAGCCGGCGCGTCGCCGTCGGCCTCGTCACGCGCGACGACGGCCTTGGTCGACGTCCGCGCCTTGGCGCTGGTCGCCGCGACGGCACGCGCGGGGGCCGCGGCGGGCTGCTGCACGCCGATACCCGCGGTGCCGAGGCCACGCATGACGGCCTTCAGACGCTTCGGGTCCTGGACGTCCGCCTGCTCGCAGGCGGAACGCAGCTCCTCGGCGCTGACGGTGCCATGGGTCCGCCCCCGGAGGACCAGCTCCTGGAGGGCGGGGTGCTCGAACTCGCGCGGGAGCGCGGGATGCGGGGTCTGGGACGACACGAATTACCTTTCGGCAGCGAGACACCCGGAGCGGGAGCCGGGAGGTAGACCCATATTGTACCGGCGGAGACCGCGCACGGCGGCTGCGCCGGCAGGTGTGGCGCCCTCGTCGACGCCGGCACACGGGCTGACGTCAGTCCAACGGACGAGCGGCCCCCGGCATTCCCGCGCAGGGCCGCACGATCTCGCGAAGAGCCGCACGACAAGCACGAGCACGGACCACCCGGTGCCGCGTCCGCGCGGTGTGCGACCGGGCACGTGGCCGACGACAGCCCTCCCCGGCGGTGCGGGCTCTGCTCAGCTCGCGGCGGGCTTCACCGTCAGGACGGGGCACGGGGCGTCGAACAGCACGCGCTGCGCGTTGGCGCCGAGGATGAGCTTGCCCACGGGGCTGCGCCGACGCAGGCCGATGACGACCAGCTGCGCGTCGATGTCCTCGGCCGTCCCGATGAGGTCGTCCGCGACGTCGCCGCCGTCCAGCAGCCGCACCTCGTGCGGGATGCCGCCGGCCGCGAGCTCCGACTCGACCTGCGCGAGCGCCTGCTCGACCGCCGCACGCTGCTCGGGCGCCTCGTCGGGGCGCGCGCTCACGACCACGACGACCCTCGAGTCGTTCCGGCGCGCCTCCTCGACCGCCGCCTCGAGAGCCGCCCGGCCCTCGGGGGTCGCCAGGTAACCGACCACGATGCCGCCCATCGGTCCTCCCTCGTCCACAACCGTCGCGCCGTGGCCGTGACGCTACCCGAGGTCCGGCCGACGTTCGAGGGCACACGCGTCGGACCTGCCCGTTCGCCACCCCTTGGGCTCAGCACGCCGACCGCACCCAGCCCGGTGGGACGGCCGCCGCGAGCACGTCCGCGAGCAGCACCGCGAGCCGGT
>NZ_JAAXOY010000330.1 GCF_012396155.1 Cellulomonas septica
CTGCTCGAGGTCGTCGCGGGCGGCGGGACCGTCGTGGTCGTGACCTACGCGGGGATGCCCGCGGTGTCCGACCCCGGGTTCCGCGTCGTGACGGCCGCCGTCGCGGCGGGCCTCCCCGTGACCGCGGCGCCCGGGCCGAGCGCGGTGCTCACGGCCCTCGCCCTGTCCGGCCTGCCGACGGACCGGTTCTGCTTCGAGGGCTTCCTGCCGCGCAAGCCGGGGGAGCGGGCGCGTGCGCTCGCCGACCTCGCCGACGAGCGGCGGACGATGGTGTTCTTCGAGGCGCCGCACCGGCTCGACGACGTGCTCGACGCGATGGTCGAGGCGTTCGGCGCCGAGCGGGCCGCCGCGGTGTGCCGCGAGCTGACCAAGACGTACGAGGAGGTCCGGCGGGGTCCGCTCCGCGAGCTGGCGGCGTGGGCGCACGAGGGGCAGGTGCGCGGCGAGATCGTCGTCGTGGTCGGCGGTGCGGACCGCCCGCAGGCGGCGTCGACGGCGGACCTGGTCGCGGAGGTGCTCGCGCGGGCCGACGCGGGCGAGCGGCTCAAGGACGCGGTCGCGGAGGTCGCGACGGCCGCGGGCGTCGCGAAGCGTGACCTGTACGCCGCGGCTCTGGCCGCCCGCTCCCGCTGACCGGACCCGCAGCCCGCTCCCGCTGGCCGAGGGCGTCCGCTCCTGCGCGCGACATCGACGTCGCGTGCCCGAGGGAAAATCGCACGTCGTCCAGCGCGATCGCGGGTCGAATCGTTACGATGGGCGCTCGTGACCGCACCCCTCGAGGACACGTACGACGGCGCGCACCCCGTCCGCACGCTCGTCGGCCTCTACTCCGGCCAGCGCCGCCGCCTCGCGGCCGCCGCGCTCGCGTTCGCCGCCAAGCACTCACCGATCTGGGTCATCCCCGTCCTCACAGCCGACGTGATCGACGTCGTCGTCGACCACCGCCCGCTGCACGACCTCTGGTGGGCGGCCGCGCTCATGCTGCTCGTCGTCGGGCAGAACCTGCCGATGCACTGGCTCTACGTCCGCGCGTTCTCGGTCGCCGTCCGCACGGTCGAGACGAACCTGCGCATGGCGCTGTCCCGCCGCCTCCAGGAGCTGTCGATCGGCTACCACCGCCGGGTCAGCGCCGGCGTGCTGCAGGCGAAGATCGTGCGCGACGTCGAGAACGTCGTGGAGAGCAGCCGGCAGGCGTTCGACTCGGGCATGTCGGCGACGACGACGCTCGTCGGCGCGGTCGTCGTCACCGCGGTGCGCGTCCCCGAGTTCCTGCCGGTGTTCGCGCTCGCGGTCCCGGCCGCCGCGGGGCTCGTCGTCGCGATGCGCCGGCGCATGACCTCGCACAACGCCGCGTTCCGCGCCGAGGTCGAGCAGATGTCGGCCCGCGTCAGCGAGATGACGCACCTGGTCCCGATCACGCGCGCACACGCCCTCGAGCGCGACGAGCTCGACCGGATGGGCGCGACGCTCGTGGGCGTGCGCGACGCGGGCATCCGGCTCGACGTGACGAACGGCTGGTTTGGCGCGCTGTCGTGGATCCTCATGCAGATGCTGTCCGTCGGCTGCCTCGTCGGTGCCGCGTGGGTCGCGTGGAACGGCATGTTCGACCTGTCCGCCGGCGACGTGACGATGCTCTCGAGCTACTTCGTCGCCCTCACGGGCGCGGTGACCGCGCTGATGACCATCGCCCCGATCGTCACCAAGGGGCTCGAGTCGGTCCGGTCGATGGGCGAGGTCCTGACCGAGCCCGACCTCGAGCGCAACGCGGGCAAGGCGACGGTCGACGACGTGCGCGGCGAGGTCGTCTTCGACGGCGTGCGGTTCGCGTACGACGACGCCCCCGACGAGCCCGCGGTCGACGGCCTCGACCTGCACGTGCGCGCGGGCGAGACGATCGCGCTCGTCGGCCCGTCCGGGTCCGGCAAGTCGACCGTGCTCAACCTCGTCATCGGCTTCCTCGCGCCCACGGGCGGGCGCCTGCTGCTCGACGGCCGCGACATGGCGACGCTCGACCTGCGCACGTACCGCCGGTTCCTCGCGGTCGTGCCCCAGGAGTCGCTGCTGTTCGAGGGGACCGTGCGCGACAACGTCACCTACGGCAGCCCCGACCTGTCCGACGACGCGGTGCTCGCCGCGCTGCGCGACGCGAACGCGCTCGAGTTCGTCGAGCAGATGGGCGGGCTCGACGCCGTGATCGGCGAGCGCGGCGCGCGCCTGTCGGGCGGTCAGCGGCAGCGGCTCGCGATCGCGCGCGCCCTGGTCCGCGACCCGCGCGTGCTCGTGCTCGACGAGGCCACGTCCGCGCTCGACACCGCGTCCGAGCGGCTCGTGCAGGAGGCCCTCGGGCGTCTCATGGCAGGCCGGACGACGTTCGTCGTCGCGCACCGGCTGTCCACGATCCGGGGCGCCGACCGCATCGCGGTCCTGCGCGACGGCCGCCTCGTCGAGATCGGCACGCACGCCGACCTGGTCGCCGCCGGCGGCGCGTACGCCGCGCTCGACGCGCAGTCCGCCCCGCCTGCCGCCTGAGCGGCCCGACCTGCCCCGCGTCTCCCGGACCGACGTCCGACGTGACGCGCGGCGTGCCGACGGGCACTATCGGGAGAGGACCAGGTGGGGAGGATCCGATGTCGCAGGCGCGCCCGATCGGCTACTGGGTCAAGCTCGTGGACCGGCTGCTCGAGGTCGGCCTCGACGCCGAGCTCGCCCGGGACGGCCTGACCCGACGGCACTGGCAGGTGCTGTCGGTGGTGCGGGAGGACGGGCCGGTCGACGAGCTCGCGGTCGCGCGGGCGCTCGCACCGTTCGACACCGCGGCCGGGGAGCCCGTCGGCACCGCCGAGCTCACGCTGCTCGTGTCGCGCCGGTGGGTCGTCCGCGACGGTGGCGGGTACGTGCTCACCGACGACGGGCGCGACCACGTCGCGGCGCTCGCCGAGCGGGTGGCCGGGTTCCGCGAGCGCATCGCGGAGGGCGTCACGGCCGACGACTACGCGACCACGCTCGCGGTCCTCCAGCGCGTCGCGACCAACCTCGGGTGGGCGTCGCAGGACGAGGACTGACCGCCGCCACCCCGAGGACGCGGTCCGCCGTCAGAGGCCCGACCGCGACGAGCGCGGTGCCCGCCCTCGGAGGTCCCTGCCCGCCCTCAGAGGTCCGACGACGCGACGAGCTCCGCGCCCGCCGCGCGCATCTCCTCGCGTGCCGCCGCGCCGAGCTCCGCGGTGACCGGCGCGGTGAGGTCGGTCAGCACACGCGTCCGCAGGCCGAGCCCGACGGCGTCGATCGCGGTCGACCGCACGCAGTGCGACTCGGCGAGCCCGACGACGTCGACGTCGGTGATCCCGCCGTCGGACAGGATCTGCGCGAGCCCGCGGCCCTCGCCGTCGACGCCCTCGAAGCCCGAGTACGCGGCGGCGTACTGGCCCTTCTTCACGCTGGCCTCGGGGACGATCGCGGACAGCGCGGGGTGCAGGTCGGCCTCGGCCGTCCCCGCGACGCCGTGCGGCGGCCACGTGTCGACGTAGTCGGGCTCGTCGCTGAAGTGCGCGCCCGGGTCGACGTGCCAGTCCTGCGTCGTCACGACGAGGTCGTACCGCGCACGGTGCTCCGCGATGTAGAGCGCGATGTCGCGGGCGACCGCGTTGCCGCCCTCGACGGGCAGTGCGCCGCCCTCGCAGAACGTGGGCTGCACGTCGACGACGACGAGTGCCCGGCGCGTCGGTTCCGCGGTGCTCATGGTGACCTCCTCGTGCGCTGACGTCCGGCGTCCAGCCTCGCACGCGGGGTGGCGGGCGGCACGGGTGCGTGCTCGTCTGGGGCATGACCTCCACCGGGCCACGCACCCCGCACCGACGATCGCTGCACGGTCGCGACGGGTGCGCCGCGCGCGACGGGGGCGCCCCGCGCG
>NZ_JAAXOY010000331.1 GCF_012396155.1 Cellulomonas septica
GACGACGCCCCGGCGACGCGGGTCGTGCGGTGCACGCGCCCGGTCGCCTGCTGGCACCCGCGAGGTCACGGCGTGACGGTGACCGGCTGCCCCCCGAAGGTGAGACGCCAGTCCGGGTTGGTCGAGCTGAACGTCGCCGGGTCGATGACCTGCTGCTCGGTGACCCAGTCGATGAGCAGCTGGCGGATCTCGACCTGCCGGTTCACGAGCACGGGCGCGCTCGTGACCCCCGGGAAGCTGCCGCCGCCCGACTGCCGGTAGTTGTTGATCGCGACCACGAACTGCTGATCGTCCGCGACCGGTGCGCCGTCGTACGCGAGGCCCGTGACGCGGCTGCCCACGGGCTGCCCGAGGTCGATGTCGTACGTGAGGGGCGCGTCCAGCCCGCTCATGACGTCGTAGTTGTAGTCGGGCGTGCCGTTCGGTGCGGTCGCCGTGGGGGCGTTGGTCAGGTCCGCGGACGCGTACGTGCCCGCGGCGGTGACCGGCTTGAAGTACTCCGCCGACTTCTCGAGGTACGCCTTCACCTGCGCACCCGTGAGCCGGATGCCCACCAGGGTGTTGTCGTAGATGTACAGCCCCGCGACGTCGCGGACCGACACCTCGCCGGCGGGGATCGCGGCCTCGCGGTTGAACGGCGCGGCGATCGACAGCACCGGGAGGTCGGCGTCGGCCCCCGTCAGCTCGGCCTGCACGGCCTGCGCCTGGACGTGGTTGATGAAGTCGAGCGCCGCGGTGTCCTCGTAGCGTGCGGTCGCCGCGGACATCGCCTCGGTCGACGTGCCGATCACGCTGTTGACGTAGTCGACGACCGTGGCGTGCTCGTCGGCCAGCAGGTCGACGATCTCGGGGTCCTCCGGGACGGTGCTCGCGTTCAGCACGTCCGCCTCGACGCCGTCGACCGTCCACGACCCGCGGTGGAACGTGAGGTCCACGTCGAAGGTCGACAGGCGCATGCCCCAGCGCAGCGGCTCGGACAGCACGACCGGCTTGCCCGTCGCGGTGTTCGTGACGACCCGCTCGGGGATCTCCTGGTGCGCGTGCCCGACGAGGATCGCGTCGATGCCCGGGACCTGCTGCGCGACCAGCGTCGCGGCGTTCTCCGGGAACGGCAGCGCGTCCCCGTACGACGACGACGTGTCCGCGCCCGAGTGCGCCGAGACGATCACGACGTCCGCACCCTTGCGGCGCATCTCCGGGACGTAGCGCTGCGCGGTCTCGACGAGCCCGCCGAACTGCATCTGGCCCTCGACGTTCGCCTTGTCCCAGATCGCGATGCCCGGGTTGGTCAGGCCGAGGATGCCGACCCGCACGGGCTTGCCGCCCCGCGGGTGCAGGGTCTCGATGACGTAGGGCGCGAACGCCGGCTTCCCGGTGCGCGTCGACGTCGCGTTCGCGCCGAGCAGCGGGAAGTCGAGCTGCCGCTGGAACGTGCGCAGCAGCGGGATGCCGTAGTTGAACTCGTGGTTGCCGAGCGCCGCCGCGTCGTACCCGATCGCGTTCATCGCGGCGGCCATCGGGTGCACGCCGCCCTCCGTGATCGGCTCGACCTTCGCGTAGTAGTACGCGAGCGACGTGCCCTGGATCGTGTCGCCGGCGTCGACCAGCAGCGTGTTGCGCGCGCCGCGGTCCGCGCGCACCTGGTCGACGAGCGTCGAGATCTTCGCCAGGCCCACGTCGTTGTGCGCGCTGTCGTCGTACTCGGCGTCCTTGAAGTAGTCCCAGTTGAGGACGTTGCCGTGCAGGTCGCTCGTGCCCATGACGGTGAACGAGTAGCTGCGGTCGTGGCCGCGGCCGTGGTCGGCGGTGTCGCCCGCGGTCGCGGGCGTCGCGAGGGCGAGCGCGAGCGCGGTGGCCGCGGTGACCACGGCGACGCGTCGGCGGGTGCGCCGTGGGGTGGGGGAGCGCATGGGCGGAGACCTCCTGGGGTGTGGCGGTTCGCACCGGTCGGTGACGCGGCGCACCGTACTCCGACCGGGTGACAGTCACACGTCGGGCGGACGGCCGACGGTGACCGCCAGGCGTCGCGGCGGTGACGTGTACTCACGTCGCGCGGGCACGCCCCGCGAGCCGTAGCGTCGAGGGCTCCGCACCACCGACGCACCAGGAGGACCTCGATGGCTCCGTTCGGCCGCCGCTCGCGGGAGCACCCCGGCACCCGCGACACCGACCGGCACGAGGTCGCGCCGTCCCGCCCGGTGCGCGGCGCGTCGGGCCTCTGGTCCGACGGCGTCGGCCGCGCCGGGACGCGCTCCCTGCAGGTGCTCGCGATCATCGCCCTGCTCACCGTGCTCGTGTTCGCGGTGACGCGCCTGACGCTCGTCGTCATCCCCGTGCTCATCGCGCTCGTCCTGGCGGCGGCCATCTCGCCGCTCGTCTCGTTCCTGCGGCGCAAGGGCCTGCCGTCGCTCGCGGCGACCTGGATCGCGCTCGTCGCGCTCGTCGCGCTGCTGGGCCTCATCCTCTGGCTCGTCGTGCGCGCGGTCGTGAACCAGTGGGACGAGTTGCGCGACCAGGCGCTCGACGGCTTCGACGAGCTCCAGGCCTACGTCGAAGGGCTGCCGTTCGACATCACCGAGGAGCAGATCCAGTCGGTGCGCGACTCCGTCACGGGCCTGCTGCAGTCCGACGCGGTCAGCGCGGGCGCGGTGGCGGGCGTCTCGCAGACCGTCGACTTCGTCGCCGGCTTCTTCATCATGGTCGTCGTCCTGTTCTTCTTCCTCAAGGACGGCCCGAAGATCTGGGAGTTCCTGCTCCGGCCCTTCGACGGCCACCGGTACGAGCGTGGCCGGCGCATCGGCGTCACGACCGTCAGCACGCTGGGCGGCTACATCCGCGGGACGGCGATCGTCGCCGCCGTCGACGCCGTCGCGATCGGCATCGGCCTCGCGATCGTCGGCGTGCCCCTCGTGATCCCGCTGTCGGTCCTCGTCTTCCTGCTCGCGTTCATCCCGCTGGTCGGCGCGACGCTCGCCGGCATCCTCTCCGCGCTCGTCGCCCTGGTGGCGGTCGGGCCCGTCGAGGCGCTCATCGTCGTCGCGATCGTCGTCGTCGTGAACCAGGTCGAGGGCGACTTCCTCCAGCCGATCGTCATGGGCCGTGCGCTGCAGCTCCACCCGCTCGTCATCCTGTTCGCCCTGACCGCCGGCACGGTGCTCGCCGGGCTCACCGGCGCCGTCCTGGCCGTGCCGATCGCCGCCTCGATCTGGCGGGCGGTGCAGGTGTGGGACGGCCCGGACCTGCCGGCACGGTTCGCCCGGCCCAAGAAGCGGGACGCGCTCGCGGCGAGCACGACCGTCGTGAAGCCCGCGTCGCGCGCATGACGGCCCGCACGGCACGTCAGCCGTGCGCGCCCGTCGGCACCGGAGCGCCCGCCCGCTCCCGTCAGACGGCGGACGCGCCCGCGGGGGAGACGGGGCGCGCGTCGAGCGCGACCCGCCGCGCGCCCGGCCCCCGACGTTCGTAGAGTGGCGGCCTCATGGCACCTCCCGACGCTCCACGACGGGCGCGGGCGCGGCAGGCCCTGTCGTCCTTGCGCCGCGAGCTCCTGACCGTCGGGCCGCACGGCCACGCGCACTGGCCCGCGATCCGCGTCGGCCTCAGCGTCATCCTCCCCCTCGTGACGTGCCTCGCGCTCGGGCACCCCGGGTGGACGCCCTTCGCGACGTTCGGGGCGATGTGCTCGGTGTACGGCAAGCAGCTCGACTACGCCGCGCGTGCGCGCGTGCAGGCGGGGACCGGGCTCGCGCTCGTCGCCGCGGTCGTCGCCGGCACCGCCGCCGGGGTCGTCGCGCCCGGCTCCCTCCTGGCCGTCGTCACGATGGCCGTGTTCTCCGCCGTCGGCTGTGTCCTCGCCCGGGTCCTCGGCTGGTCGCCCGGCCCGTCGCTGTTCCTCGTCTTCGCGGTCGGGACCCTGTCGTCGTACGCGCAC
>NZ_JAAXOY010000332.1 GCF_012396155.1 Cellulomonas septica
GCCCCCCGGGCGTCGAGCCGGCCGCGCGACGCGTCGCCGTCCCAGGGTCGTCGGCCGCAGCCGCCGACGCGTCGTCGACTCCCCGCTCCCGTCGGACCGCGACGTGCGACGACTCCGCGCTCGTGGACCCGACCGGACCGCGACCCCGCCGCGACCGGTGCGTCGATTTCGCACCCGTGCCTGGGTCAGGGAGAATCGGCACCATGTATGGGAGCGCTACCACACCCCGCACGGCGGTCCTCGTCGTCGATCTCCAGGTCGGCGTCGTCGGGGACTGCGTCGACGTCGACGGGGTGCTGGCCCGCACCGTCACCCTCGTCGACCGGGCACGCGCCGAAGGCGTCCCCGTCATCTGGGTCCAGGACGAGCAGGACTTCCCGCGCGGCAGCGCCGGGTGGGAGCTGCACCCGGCACTCGTGCCCGTCCCGGGCGAGGCGCGCGTGCACAAGGCGTACCGGGACGCGTTCGCCGGCACCGACCTGCAGTCCGTGCTGGCCCGCACCGCGACGACCCACCTCGTCCTCATGGGCGCCCAGTCCGACTACTGCGTGCGGACCCTCGGGCAGTCGGCCGCGAACGCCGGGTACGACGTCACGCTCGTCTCCGACTGCCACACGACGACCGGCGCGCACCTCGCGGGCGTCTGGGTGGGCGGCGAGCAGATCGTCGCGCACGTCAACGCCTACTTCGCGGGCCTGCGCTACCCCGGGCAGCGGTTCGCCGCCGTCCCGCACGACCAGGTCGTGCTCAGCGCGTCCGTCGTCGCCTGACCCGTGCGCCGCTCTTCACCCCCGGGCCGCGTCCGCCCCGACGCGTCGCCGGCTCCTTCCTCGCGGGTGGTCGCTCCCACCGCGTGGCGTCCCGGCGATGTCGGTGGGCGGCGCGACGATGGTGGGCAGGAGGAGCCGACCATGACGGACACGGACGTGACGCGCACGGGTGACGACGAGCGCACGGTCACAGGGCTCGCGGGAGCCAGCTGGTTCCAGGTCGCCGCGGCCACGGCGCGTGCGCACCACGACATCGAGAGCTGCCCGGCGGGTGCCGAACGGCGCGACGCGCAGGAGCGCTACGAGGCGCTGCGGCGCCTGCTCGACGCGCGCACCGACGACCTCGCGTCGCACCCCGTCTTCGGCGGGACGCACCGCAGCGGCCGCTGACCTGCGGCAGGACGCCTCGTCCCGGCCGCCCTCGCGGCGCGGTGCACCGGGTCAGCGGCGGCGCTGCAGCGCGTCGCGCCCCTTGTCGACGCCCGACACGTTGACGAGCGTCTGCGGGAGCCGCTGCACGACGCCCGCGAGCTTGGCGAGCGGCTCACCGGTCTCGGCGACGCGCGCGGCGAGCTGCAGCGCGGTGAGGACGCCGTCGCCGGTCGTGGCGTGCGCGGCCATGATGATGTGGCCCGACTGCTCGCCGCCGAGCGAGTACCCGCCCGCGCGCATCGCCTCGAGCACGTAGCGGTCGCCCACCGCGGTCTCGACCGTGCGGACGCCGCGGTCGCGCATCGCGAGCCGCAGACCCAGGTTGCTCATGACGGTCGTGACGAGCGTGTCGTCGGCGAGGGTGCCGGCGTCGCGCATCGCGAGCGCGAGGACGCCCATGATCTGGTCGCCGTCGACCAGGTTGCCGTCGGCGTCGACCGCGAGGCAGCGGTCCGCGTCACCGTCGAACGCGACACCGAGGTCGGCCTCCGACGCGACGACGGCCGCGAGCAGCTGCTCGGGGTGCGTCGAGCCGCACTTCTCGTTGATGTTGCGCCCGTCGGGCGACGCGTTGATGACGACGACGTCGGCCCCGGCCTGCCGGAGCGCCGCCGGGCCGACCTCGCTGGCCGCACCGTTCGCGCAGTCGACGGCGATGCGCAGGTGGCCGAGCGAGGGGCGGATGGTCGCGACGAGGTGGTCCACGTAGTCGTCGCCCGCGCGGCCCGTGTCGAGCCGGATCCGGCCGACGTCCGCGCCCGTCGGGCGGTCCCACGCCTCACCCATGCGCTTCTCGATCGCGCGCTCGAGGTCGTCGTCGAGCTTGTGCCCGCCCCGCGCGAGGAACTTGATGCCGTTGTCGGGCATGGGGTTGTGCGACGCGGAGAGCACGACGCCGAGGTCCACGCCGAGCTCGGCGGTCAGGTACGCGACGGCGGGCGTCGGCAGCACGCCGACGTTGACGACGTCGACACCCGCGGAGGCGAGACCTGCGGCGACGGCGGCGGCGAGGAACTCGCCCGAGGCCCGGGAGTCGCGGCCGACGACCGCACGCGGGCGGTGCCCCTCGAACGCGCCGCTCGCGCCCAGCACGTGCGCCGCGGCGACGGACAGGTCGAGCGCGAGCTCGGCCGTCACGTCCCGGTTCGCCAGTCCTCGCACCCCGTCGGTGCCGAACAGTCGGGCCATCTCTGCACTCCCTTGTCGCGCGACGTCGTCGACGCGCCGCTGCGTCCCCGCCGTCTTCCCTGCTGTGCTCACGATCCCGCAGACACCGATGGCCCCGCAGGTCTTCCGACCGACGGGGCCATCGGGTGAGGCGCTCAGATCAGCGCTTCGAGTACTGCGGAGCCTTGCGGGCCTTCTTGAGACCGGCCTTCTTGCGCTCGACCACACGGGCGTCGCGCGTGAGGAAGCCGGCCTTCTTGAGGGCCGGACGGTTGTGCTCGGCGTCGATCGCGTTGAGCGCACGGGCGATGCCCAGGCGCAGCGCACCGGCCTGGCCGGAGACGCCACCGCCGGTGATGCGCGCGACGACGTCGAAGCGACCCTCGACGTCCACGAGCTTCAGCGGCGAGTTGACGAGCTGCTGGTGCACCTTGTTCGGGAAGTAGTCCTCGAGCGTGCGCCCGTTGATCTTCCACTGGCCGGTGCCGGGCACCAGGCGCACGCGGGCGATGGCCTCCTTGCGGCGGCCGAGGGCCTGGCCGGGGGCCGTGATGGACTGACCGCGACCCTGGGGGGCCGCCGTCTCGCTGGTGTAGCTGGTGGGCGTCTCGTCGCCCTCGAGGTCGATGTCGACCGTGGTCTCTGCCACTGGTGTCCTCGGTTCCTGTCTTCTCTACGCGCGGCGGCCGTCAGGCCTGCTGCGCGACCTGGGTGATCTCGAACGGCTTCGGCTGCTGGGCGGCGTGGGGGTGCTCGCCACCGGCGTAGACCTTGAGCTTGCCGAGCTGCTTGGCAGCGAGCGAGCTCTTGGGGAGCATGCCGCGGACGGCCTTCTCGATCGCGCGCTCCGGGTGCTTCTCGAGGAGCTCGCTGTAGCGCGTCGCCCGCAGACCACCCGGGTAGCCGGAGTGGCGGTAGGCGAGCTTGGTCTCGCGCTTGTTGCCGGTGAGGGCGACCTTGTCCGCGTTGATGACGATGACGAAGTCGCCGCCGTCGACGTGCGGAGCAAAGGTGGCCTTGTGCTTGCCGCGCAGCAGCGTGGCCACGTGGGTGGCCAGGCGGCCGAGGACGACATCGGTCGCGTCGATGACGTACCAGGTCCGCTCGACGTCGCCGGGCTTCGGGGTGTACGTACGCACGGGTCGTAAGCCTTCGTTCGTTGTGTCTGCATGTCACGGTCGTCGCGCGAGCGGCGCCGTGGAGGGCTGTCGGAGCATCCCTCCGGCGAGTGGGAACCGCACCGGGACGCCACCGCAGCGCTCAGGTGAGAAGTCCGGGCGCGCGACAGGGGACGCACAACAACGCACAAGAGTACCTGCGCGTCGGAGGGACGGTCAAAACAGGTGGCGTCGGCTGCGCCACACCGTCCTGACCGCGGCCGCCGCCCCGCGCCGCGCCGCGCTCAGGACCGGTGCAGCGAGCGCGACGCGCGCACGACGCGCTCGGTGAGGTCGTCGAGCGTCGGCGTCCGCAGCGCCCAGTGCTGCCAGAAGAGCGGCACGTCGAGCCACCTCCCGGGCGCGACGTCGACGAGCGCGCCGGAGGCC
>NZ_JAAXOY010000333.1 GCF_012396155.1 Cellulomonas septica
GCACGACCGCCCCGGCCGCTCCCGCCGCGCGCCGTCGGTGCCTACAGCACGAGGCTCAGCAGCAGGACCAGGATCAGCCCGGTCACCGACAGGACGGTCTCCATCAGGGACCACGTCTTGAACGTCTGGCCGACGGTCATCCGGAAGTACTCCTTGACCAGCCAGAACCCGGCGTCGTTGACGTGGCTGAGGAACACGGACCCGGCCCCGATCGCGAGGACGAGCAGGGCGACGTGCGTGGGCGTGAGGTCGGCGGCGAGCGGCGCGACGATGCCCGCGGCGGTGATGGTCGCGACGGTCGCGGACCCGGTGGCGAGGCGGATGAGCACCGCCACGAGCCAGCCGGCGAGCAGCGGCGAGATGGGCGCGTCGGCGAGCGCGTTCGCGATGACGTCGCCGACGCCGGAGTCGACGAGCGTCGCCTTGAACCCGCCGCCGGCGGCGACGATGAGCAGGATCGACGCGATGGGCGCGAACGACCGGTCGACGAGCGTGCTCACCTGCTGACGCGTGCGGCCGAGCGCGGTGCCGAGCACGACGAGCGCGACGAGCGACGTGACGAGCAGTGCGACGAGCGGCGTGCCGAGGAACGCGAGCGCGCGCCCGGCGCCGCTCTCCTCGGCACCCGCGGCCTCGACGACGGTGCGCGCGAGCATGAGGACGACGGGCAGCAGCACGACGGTGAGGGCGGTCGCGAACGCGGGCCGGCGGTGCTCGTCGTCGCGCTCGGCCTCGCCGAGGAAGCGCTCGGGCGCCTCGATCGGGACCCACCGGGCCATGGGGCGCGCGAGGAGCGGGCCGCTGATGATCACCGTCGGGACCGCGACGAGCAGGCCGAGCCCGAGCGTCAGCCCGAGGTCGGCGCCGAGCGCGTCGATCGCGATGAGCGGCCCGGGGTGCGGCGGGACGAGCCCGTGCAGCGCGGACAGGCCCGCGAGCGCGGGGATGCCGACGAGGATCAGGGGCACGCGCGAGCGCCTCGCGACGAGCATGACGACGGGGATGAGCAGGACGACGCCGACCTCGAAGAACAGGGGGATGCCGATGACGAACGCGATGAGCGCCATGGCCCACGGGAGACGGCCGGCCGGGGTGCGCGCGAGGATCGTGTCGACGATCTCGTCGGCCCCGCCGCTGTCCACGAGCAGCTTGCCGATGATGGCGCCGAGCGCGATGAGCAGCCCGACGCCGGCGACCGTCTCCCCCACGCCCTTGACGAAGCTCGCGAACGCGTCGGGATAGGCGATGCCCGCGACGACGGCGAGGACGCCCGAGCCGATGGTGAGGGACAGGAACGGGTGCAGCTTCGCCCAGACGATGAGCACGACGATGACGGCGATGCCGACGACCGCGGCGACGACGAGCCGGACGTCGCTGACGCCCTCGGGTGCGGCGGCGACGAGCGCGTGGAGCACGATGCCTCCCTGCGGGTCAGACGGGTTCGGCGGGGTGGAGCGCGTGCAGCACGCGCTCGACGACGTCGGCGGGCGGGACGTCGACGACGACCGTGACGCCGTCCTCGGCGTCGGTGAGCGGCTCGAGCGTCGCGAGCTGCGACGGGAGCAGCGAGGTCGGCATGAAGTGGCCGGCACGGTGGGCCATGCGGTCGGCGATGAGCTCGCCCGGCCCGGACAGGTGCAGGAAGCGGACCCGCCCGTCGGCGTCCCGCAGGACGTCCCGGTAGGCGACCTTGAGCGCGGAGCAGGTGACGACGGTGTCCTGCCCGTCGCGTGCCCGGGCGGTGAGCCAGTCACGGATCGCGGCGAGCCAGGGCGCGCGGTCGTCGTCGGTCAGCGGGGTCCCGGCGGCCATCTTGGCGACGTTCTCGGGCGGGTGGAACTCGTCGGCCTCGGCGTAGGGGCGTGCGAGCCGTTCCGCGAGCAGCCGGCCGACGGTCGTCTTGCCCGACCCGGCGACTCCCATGACGACGACGTGCTCGACCGGCATCGCTGCCCCCTGGCGACGGTCCGGCGCCGCCGCTGCGCTCGACGGTCCGCGTCGAGCCTCGCACGGCGTGGTCCAGCCCGCAGCGCCAGACGGCCGGGACGCGTGCTCTGCGCGCCGGGGTGTGCCACGGTGGCGCCGTGACCACGTTCCGCACCGTCCTCATCCGCTCCGGCGCCAACAACGTCGGCATCGACGTGCCCGAGGAGGTGGTGCTCGGGCTCGGCGGCGGCAGGCGGCCGCCGGTGGTCGTGACGCTCAACGGCTACACGTACCGCTCGACGGTCGCGCCGATGGGCGGCCGCTTCCTGGTGCCCGTCTCGGCGGCGGTGCGCGCCGCGGCGGGGGTCGCGGGCGACGAGGAGCACGACGTGACGCTCGTGCTCGACGACCAGCCGCGCACGGTCGAGCTGCCGGAGGACCTCGCCGCCGCGCTGGACGCCGCGGGGCTGCGGCCGGCGTTCGACGCGCTCGCACCGTCGCACCGCAAGGAGCACGTCCGCAGCGTCGTCGAGGCGAAGCAGCAGGCGACGCGTGAGCGACGGGTCGCGAAGGTGGTCGACGCGCTGCGCTGACGCCGGGTACGGCACGTCGGGGTCGGCGCGGTGGACTCGTGCCCCGACGACGCCGCAGGTCGGGGCGCCGGGTGTGGCCGAACGCACACGTCGTCGGCCGGGGCATTCGTCCGGACCCGCCCGTTATGCGCGAGACGCGTGTCAGTGGTCGGGCCTACGGTCGTGGAGGACTCGCGAGCCGCCGCTGCGGCCCGCACTCGTGGGGGGATGCCACGACGAGGGGTCTCGTCGTCGTGCCCTCACGCCGGTTGTACCTGCGACTCACCCAGGGGATGGACCCATGAAGCTGCACGCCACCCGCACCCGTCTCGTCGTCGGCGCCGCGACGGCCGCGCTCGCCGCGACGGCCTTCCTCGCCGGCTGCTCGGACTCCGGCTCGGACGACGACGCGACGCCGACCGGCACGAGCGCCGAGGTGACCTCGGGCACGGACGAGGAGGCGTCGGGCACGGTCGAGGTCATCGACCAGACGCACCTGCTCCTCGCGACCGCGCAGGACACGCTCGAGGCCCGCGGCCTCACGGTGGAGACCGTCGACTCGACCGGTCAGGGCCGCACGGTCGACGACCCGACGCTGTGGGTCGTCGTCGCGCAGGACCCGCTGTCCGGCGAGGTCGACGCCGGCACCGTCGTCACGCTGGACGTCCGCCGCACGGACGACCCGGCGTCCTGACACCCGCTCCCGAGGGCGGCCCCCGCAGCACGCGGTGGGCCGCCCTCGGCGTTCCCGCACGCGCCGACGTGCGACGCCGCGCGGGTCGTCACGGCCGGGTGGGGCGGTCAGCGTGTGGTGGGATGCCCCGGTGACGACGACGTTCCTGCGCCCGGGCGACCGGGTCCTGCTCACCGGCGACTCCGTGACGGACTGGGGCCGCGACCGCTCCGACCCGACGAGCCTGGGGCACGGCTACGCGGGGATCGTGGCCGCGCTCGCGGGTGCCCGCCGCCCCGACCTGGCGCTCGAGTTCCTCAACCGCGGGGTCGGCGGCGACACGTCGGCGATGCTGCGGGCGCGGTGGGAGTCGGACGCGCTGGCGCTCGAGCCGCAGGTCGTCTCGGTCCTGGTCGGCATCAACGACACCTGGCGGCGCTACGACTCCGGCGTGCCCACGTCGACCGCCGAGTACGAGGACAACCTCGGCGCGATGCTGTCGTCGGCCGCCGACCGGCTCGGCGCGCGGTTCGTCCTCGTCGAGCCGTTCCTCGTCGCCGTGACCCCGGACCAGCACGCGTGGCGCGGGGACCTCGACCCGCGCATCGCGGTCGTGCGGCGCCTGGCCGCCGAGCACCGGGCGGTGCTCGTGCCCGCCGACGGGCTGTTCGCGGCCGCGGCGGTG
>NZ_JAAXOY010000334.1 GCF_012396155.1 Cellulomonas septica
CGCCCCCGCCGGGACGTCCCGGTGCGACGCGCCCACCGCGGCGAGCGGCAGCGCCGAGGGCACCAGGGCGGCCGCGGCGTCGGCGGCGGTCTGGCCCGTGAGGGCGTCGGTGGTCTGGGTCATGCGGGGATCTCCTCGACGGTGACGACCTGGCAGGCCAGTCGGGGCCCGTGGGTGCCGGCGGCGCCACGGGCGAGCACGATCCCGTCGACGACCACGTCCAGCGGGTCGGTCGACGGGTGGGACAGGGGCAGCACGTCGCCGACGGCGAGGTCGAGGACGTCGCGCGGGTGCACGGTGACGGGCCGGAAGCGGACGGCGACGTCCACGGGGACGCCGTGCACGGCCCGCTCGAGGTCGCCCTGCGCGGTCACGACCGCACGCTGCTCCTCGTCGGAGCGGGCGTCGCTGCCCTCGGACGAGCGCAGCGCGCCCAGCAGCAGGTCGGACGGCAGCATGAGCGTCATGCGGTCCTCGCGGTCGCCGACGCGCAGCAGGAACGCGGCGACCAGGACGGTCTCCTGCGCGGCGACGACCTGCACGAACTGCGGGTTGTACTGCACGGAGCGCAGCGTCGCGGACATCGACGTGAGGCCCGCGAACGCGTAGTCGAGGTCTCCGATCGCGTGCTGCAGGACGTCCTTGACCAGGGTCCACTCGATCTCGGTGAGCTCGCGGCCCTCGCGCTCGTCGCCGCGGCCGTCGCCGCCGAACAGGTAGTCGATCCAGACGAGCGCGGCGCCGACGGGCATCTGCAGGACGGCGGGCTGGCGGCTCGGCTCGAGCGTGCACAGGACCATCGCGGTGGGCGACGGCAGGCCGCCCGCGTACTCGTCGTAGGTCCGCAGCTCCAGGTCCTCGAACGTCACCTGGCTGACGACGCGCAGGCGTGCGGTGAGCTGGGTCGCGAACTGCCGGGCGAGCCGCTGGAACGCCATCTCGAGGTGGCGCGCGTGCTCCCGGGCGAGGGTGAGCGGTCGACGGAAGTCGTACGGCTCGGGCTCGGCGGTGCGCACCCGACGGGCGGGCTGCGGCGCAAGGGGTGTCACGACCGCCCTATCGGCGGGCGCGCAGGGGTGCTGAGCGAAACCCCTGACTTCATCCCCTCCGTCGCCTCGTGCGACGGACTGCGGGGCGGTGCGGGCACCCTCCGTGGTGCCCTGGGTCGCCGGCTGCGGCCGGCCTACTGCGTGACGTAGTTCGTCAGGTAGACGTCCATCACCTCGCCCTCGTACGCCTCGACGAGCGCGTGCGCGAGCTGCTCCTTGAGCGCCGCGCGGCTGGTCGGGTCGGAGATCTCGGCGACCGACCGGCCCGAGAACAGCTCGATGGCCAGGTCGAGCGCGCGCGCCGGGTCGGGCGTCTCGTGCGCGTCCTTCGTCAGCTGCAGCGCGAGGCCCAGCCGCAGGTAGTGCCCGTCGGCCAGGTTGAGGCTGATCGGGTCGACCTGCACGACCTCGCCCGCCTCGGGCGCGGGCTCCTCGGGCGGCGCGCCGTCACCCTGGAAGAACAGGAACCAGGCGGCTGCGGCGGCCGCGAGGACCACCACGACGGCCCCGATGATCAGGAGCTTCTTCGACGGCGCACGCCGCTTCTTCGGCTCGGGCTCGGGGGCCGGCGCGGGGGCCGCGGACGCGTTCCCGCCGATCTTGGCGCCGATCTTCGGGCCTGAGATGACCCGCTGCTCGATGGGCACGTCAGCCTCCCTGGGTCAACGACGGCAGCAGCGCGCGGACCTGCTCGGGCGCGTTGCTGAGGACGACGAGGTCGACGCGGCGGTTCGCCGCGAGCGCCTCCGGGCTGTCGCCCGCGACGAGCGGGCGCGTGTCGCCGAACCCGACGGCCATGATCCGGCTGCCCGGCATGCCGTCGACCTCGACGAGGTGCCGCAGCACCTGGGTGGCCCGGTCGGACGACAGCTCCCAGTTGGTCGCGTACCGCCCGGAGACCGGGATGACGTTGGCGTGGCCCTCGACGGAGATGTTCTCGCCGATGCCGACGAGCAGCGGCGCCGCGACGTCGAGCACGCGGTTCGCGGTGTCGGTGAGCTCCGCACGCGCCGGCGCGAAGAAGACGTCGTCGGCGACGAGGCCCAGCACGAGGCCGCGCTCGTCGATCCGCATCCGCACCGCGCTGTCCAGGCCGTTCGCGGCGAGCGCCTGCATGATGCGCGCCTCGAGGTCCTGCAGGTGCGCGGCCTCCGCCTGCGCGGCCGCGAGGACCGCCGGGTCGACGGACTCCTGCGGCGTCTGCGTCGTGGGGGTCATCGGGTCGGCGGCCTGCAGGCCGAGCCCGCTGTCCGCGCTCACCATGCCCGCGGAGCCGTCGGCGGGCGTCGTGTCCTTGTGCACGGTCGCGCCGTCGAGGTTCCCCGACGTGCCCTCGAGCACCGACGGCGACGTCGTCGTGTCCATGAAGCCCGCCGCGAGCGAGTCGCGCAGCGCGATGTACTTCTCCTGGTCGACCTGGCTGATCGCGAACAGCACGATGAACAGCGCCATGAGGACCGTGATCATGTCGGAGTAGCTCACGAGCCAGCGCTCGTGGTTGACGTGCTCCTCCTCGACGTGCCGCCGCGGCCGCCGCCCGCTCATGCGGCCCTCGACTTCGCCTTGGCGTCCTTGCCCTCGGGCACGTCGGGCAGGAGGCTGCGCAGGCGCTCGCCGACGAGGCGCGGGTTCGCGCCGGCCTGGACCGACAGCAGCCCCTCGAGCGTCATCTCCATCTGCGTGCACTCGAGGTCGGAGATGCGGCGGATGCGCGTCCCCAGCGGGAGCCACACGACGTTGGCCGAGAGGATGCCCCACAGGGTCGCGACGAACGCGGCGGCGATCGAGTGCCCGAGCGACGCGGGGTCGGCCAGGTTCTCGAGCACGTGCACGAGCGAGACGACCGTGCCGATGATGCCGATGGTGGGCGCGTAGCCGCCCATGTCCTGGAAGTACTTGGCGTGCGCACGCTCACGCGTGCGCTTCGTGGCGATCTTGTCCTCGAGGATCATGCGCAGGTCCTCGGGGTCGGTGCCGTCGATCGCGGCCTGGAGCCCGGCGCGCAGGAACTGGTCGTCGATCGTGCGCGCGGCGTCCTCGAGCGCGAGGAGGCCCTCGCGCCGGGCCCGGTCCGCGAGGCTGACGAGCGTGTCGACGGTCTCCGACGGGTCGGGGATGCCGCTGCGCAGCGCGCGCGGGACGGCCGCGAACGACTCCTTCGCGTCGCGCAGGGTGTGCCCCGCGAGGCCGACGCCGATCGTGCCGACCCACACCAGCAGCAGCGGCGCGGGCAGCATGACCGACATGGGGTCCGCGCCCTCGAGGATCATCGCCCCGAAGATCGCGACGAGGGCGACGACGATCCCGATGATGCCGGCCGGGTCCATCACACGCTCCTCGGTCGCAGCGGCACCGCCGGCGCGATGGGCGCCTGCGCGGTCCGGTCGTCGTCCTCGAGGTCCGGGACGAGCCCGATGTGCGGCGAGGACTGGATCTCGCGCGCCCGGGCGAGGATCGAGGCGCGGTGCTCGTTGATGCGGTCGATGACCTCGGGCAGCGACTCGGTGACGATGTACTTCGTCCCGTCGATGAGCGTGAGGATGGTGTCCGGCGCAGAGTCGATGCGCTGGACGAGGTCGGGGTTCACCCCGATCTGTCCTCCGTTGAGGCGCGTCACGACGATCACTGCGGCACCCGTCCCTGGTCACCTGGTCCTGCAGGCGGCGCTCGCCGCCCCGGGCCCGTCCGTGGGCCCTGTGCTCATCTGATCGGTCGGCGTCCGCGAGGTGTGAGGGTTTGCCCGCGATCGGTCGTGATCGCCCTGGTCAGCACCGGTCGCGGGCCGGTCGCGGGCCGGTCGTGCGCCGGTCGCGCGTCGGCGGCGCGGCCCGTCAGGACCGGGGGC
>NZ_JAAXOY010000335.1 GCF_012396155.1 Cellulomonas septica
GGCGACGGTTCGGTGGTCGACCGCACAGGGGGAGGCCGGGACGGCCGCGACGCGGGCGGGCGCCGGCCCCGCGCGCACGCCGGCGTCAGCCGGCCCGTGCGCACCTCGACCACGCGACCCGTGCGGCCCGAGCGGCGCTCGCGCGCCCTCCTGCCGCCCCACCCGTCGCGTCCCCCTGCTCCGGTCGGTCGCGCGACGGTAGCGGTGAAACGGACGAATGGGACGAGTCGTCCCATGTGCTGGTCAGCGGCGGACCGTCCGGCCGATGCCGAGGGGGTGCGCCTAGGATCGCGGTCGTGAGCGACCTGCCGGCACCGATCCCGACCGAGCTGGCGCGGCTGCGCCACAGCATCGACAACATCGACGCGGCGCTCGTCTACCTGCTCGCCGAGCGGTTCAAGGCGACCCAGCAGGTCGGCGTGCTCAAGGCCGAGCGCGGGCTCCCGCCGTCGGACCCGGGCCGTGAGGAGCAGCAGGTCGCGCGCCTGCGCGAGCTCGCGCACCAGGCGGACCTCGACCCGGTGTTCGCGGAGAAGTTCCTCGCGTTCATCGTCGAGGAGGTCATCCGCCACCACGAGGCCATCGCGCAGGACCACGCCGCGGAGCGCGCGCAGCAGCCGTGACGCCCGCCGGTCGTGGGCCCGTCAGGGGTGGCGCGCCGCGCGCATCCGGACGAGGGTAGGTACGTCAGCCCCGGCAGGACGCGCGGGTCCGCTGCGCCCGCGGTCGCCGAGGACCGTCGACCACTCACGAGGTGCTGCATGGACCTGCACTGGCTGAAGCCCCTGCTCGGGCGCCCGGCCCCGTTCACGACCGTCTACCTGGACGTGACACGCGCCGACGTCGCGGGGGAGGCCGAGGCGGCCGACCGTTGGCGGGCCGTCCGCCGGACGCTCGAGCGCGACGGCGCTCCCGCGGCCGTGCTGGACGAGATCGGTGAGCGGTTCGCCGTGCCGACCGGCGTCAAGGGCCCGCACGGTCGCGTCATCGTCGCCGACGCCGAGGGCGTGCGCGTCGACCGCGTGCTGTCGGAGCCGCCCGCGCAGTCGAGCGCGGTGTTCGGACCTGCGCCCGCGCTGCTGCCGGCCGTGCGCGCGGCCGAGGAGGGCGTGCACCACGTGCTCGTCGAGGTGGACCGCAACGGCGCGGACCTCACGTGGCACACCGGCGACGGCGCGCGCACCGGTGACGCCACGGAGGTCGAGCACGTCGACGGCGGACACGACGACGTGCACAAGGTCAAGGACGGCGCGCTGTCGCGGCGGAACCAGACGCGCGCCGAGGACTCGTGGGAGCGCAACGCGGAGGCGGTCGCGGCGGTCCTGGGCAAGCGGGTGGCCGAGCGGTCGCCTGACCTCGTGGTGCTCACGGGTGACGTGCGTGCCGTCGCGCTCGTGCGCGACGAGGTCGACCAGCACGTGGGGGCGATCCTCGTCGAGGTGCCCGGCGGTGCGCGCGGCGAGGGCGTCAAGCGGGACGCGTTCGCCGCCAAGGTCGCCGACGCGCTCGACTCGTTCCGCAACCGGCGGCGCGAGGCCGTGCTCGCGCGGTTCCGCGAGGGCCAGGGCCGCGGCGACGGCGCGGTGACCGCGCTCGACGACGTCATCGAGGTGCTGCGCCGCGGTCAGGTCGACGAGCTCGTGCTGCACGAGTCGACGCTCACGGGCGGCCTCGCGGACAAGGAGCTGTGGGTCGGACCCGAGCCGCTCCAGCTCGGCACGAGCAGCGCCGACCTCGACGCGCTCGGCGTGTCCGGCGACGCGCGCCGCAAGCTGCCCGCCGGTGTCGCGCTGGTGCGGGCCGCGCTGGGTCAGGACGCGGGGGTCACGTTCGCGGAGGACGGCAGCGTCGAGCTCGTCGGCGGGGTCGGTGCCGTCCTGCGCTGGTCGGACGGGTCGACGCCGAGCGAGTCCGTGCCGACGCAGTCGGCCGACCAGCGGCGGCTGCGCAACGTCGTCTGACGCCACCACCAGGTGGGTCGGCGCGGAGGGGTCGGGGTTGCCCCTCCGCGCCGGTCAGCCGTGGTGCTCGCGCGTGTCGACGTACAGCGCGTCGATGTCGGCCGCGAAGTCCTTGAGCACGAGCGCGCGCTTCACCTTGAGCGACGGCGTGAGGTACCCGTTCGCCTCGGTGAGGTCGGTCGGCAGGACGCGGATCTTGCGGATCGACTCGGCGCGCGACACGGCCTCGTTCGCGCGGTCGACGGCGCGGTCCAGGGCCTCGAGCACGCGCGGGTCGGTCCCGGCGGTCACGACGTCCATCGCCGGCATGCCGTGGTTGGACAACCAGCCCGGCAGCATCTCGGCGTCGAGCGTGACGAGCGCGCCGATGAACGGCCGCTGGTCGCCGACGACGACGACCTGGCTGACGAGCGGGTGGCCGCGCAGCCGGTCCTCGAGGACGGCGGGCGCGACGTTCTTGCCGCCCGCGGTCACGATGATCTCCTTGGTGCGGCCCGTGATGCGGAGGTAGCCGTCGTCGTCGAGCGTGCCGAGGTCGCCGGTGCGGAACCACCCGTCGACCAGTGCCTCCGCGGTCGCCTCCGCGTTGTGCCGGTAGCCGCGGAACACGTGCGGGCCGGAGATCCAGATGCCGCCGTCGTCGTCGACCCGCACGGACGTGCCGGGGAACGCGGGGCCGACGGAGCCGACCTTCGTGAGGCCCGGACGGTTGACCGTCGTCGGTGCGGTGGTCTCGGTCAGGCCGTAGCCCTCGAGCACGCGCACCCCGATCCCGCGGTAGAAGTGCCCGAGCCGCTCGCCGAGCGGCGCGCCGCCGGAGATGGCCCACTCGGCCCTGCCGCCCAGCGCGGCGCGCAGCTTCGTGTGCACCAGCGCGCCCGCAAGTCGGTGCTGGGCCTTGAGCGCGGCGGACGGCCCCGCGGGCGTGTCCTGCGCACGCGAGAACGCGATGGCGACCTTCGCCGCCCAGCGGAACAGCCGCAGCTTCGTGCCGCCGCCCGCCTTCTGCTCGGCCGAGTTGTAGACCTTCTCGAACACGCGGGGCACGGCGAGGACGAACGTCGGCTGGAACGCCGCGAGGTCGGGCAGCAGGTTGCGCGTGTCCGGCGTGTGGCCCAGGACGGCGCCGGACGGGATGCACAGGACCTCGATGTACCGCGCGAACACGTGTGCGAGCGGCATGAACAGCAGCGTCCGCGAGTGCGGCTGCGCGCAGACCTCGGCCAGCCCGGACGCACCGTTGAGCGTGTGCGCCACGAAGTTGCCGTGCGTGAGCTCGACACCCTTCGGGCGGCCCGTCGTGCCGGACGTGTAGATGACGGTGGCGAGGTCGTCCGCGCCGGCCAGCGCCGAGCGTCGCTCGATCTCCGCGTCCGGCACCCCGGCGCCCTCGGCGACCAGCCCGTCGACCGCACCCTCGTCGATGACGAGCACGTGCGCGAGGCCCGGCAGGTCGTCCCGGACCTGCGCGACCACGCTGGCGTGCGCGGCGGTCTCGACGAGCGCGACCCGCGCCCCCGTGTCGGCGGCGATCCACCGCACCTGCTCGGGCGACGACGTCTCGTACACCGGCACGCCCACGCCGCCCGCGGCCCAGATCGCGAAGTCGAGCAGCGTCCACTCGTACCGGGTGCGCGACATGAGCGCGACGCGGTCGCCGGGCTCGAGCCCGCGCGCGACCAGTCCCTTGGCGACGGCCCGCACCTCGGCGGCGAACGCCGTCACCGTCACGGGCGCCCACGTGCCGCCGAGGCCGGTGGACCGCTCGATCAGCACGCCGTCCGGGTCCCGCGCGAGCCGCTGCGCGAGCAGCCCGGGGATGTTCGCGCGCGGGTCGAGGTCGACCGGGCTGGGGGAGGAGAACTCGCGCACTGCCGCGCTCCTGTCGCTGGTCGCTGGTGTCTGCTCGGCTGCGCCGCGGCGCGTCAG
>NZ_JAAXOY010000336.1 GCF_012396155.1 Cellulomonas septica
CCCGGGCGGGCGGCGCTCCACGGACGGCGGTGCCCATGTCCCCGGTCGACGACTACCGCGACCTCCTCGACGCCGCCCGGCACCGGGCGGTCGAGTGGCTGGACCAGGTGCCGGAGCGGCCGATCCCCCCGGCGGCGGACGTCGGCGAGGTCAAGGACGCGCTCGGGCGGACGCTGCCGGAGTCGACGCAGGACCCGCGCGCGGTCCTCGACCGGCTCGCCGACGCGGTCGAGCCGGGGCTGCTGGCCAGCCAGTCGCCGCGGTTCTACGGCTGGGTCATCGGCGGCACGTACCCGGTGGCGCTGGCCGCGGACTGGCTGGTGAGCACGTGGGACCAGAACGGCGGCATGCGGCACTCGTCCCCGAGCACGACGGCCGTCGAGGACCTCGCGGGCGAGTGGCTGCTCGACCTGCTGGGGCTGCCCGCGGCGTCGGCGGTCGGGTTCGTGACGGGCGCGACGACCGCGAACCTCGTCGGGCTGGCGGCGGGGCGTGAGCACGTGCTGCGCAAGACGGGCTGGGACGTCAACACCGAGGGCCTGACGGGTGCGCCGCGCGTGCGGCTCGTCGCGGGTGCGGAGCGGCACGGGTCGGTCGACCTCGCGGCGCGGTACCTCGGGCTCGGGGCGGCGCGGCTGGTGCCGTCCGACGACCAGGGACGCATCGCGGTGGACGCGCTCGCGGACGCCCTCGCCGACGGGGAGGGGCCGGCGATCGTCTGCCTGCAGGCGGGCAACGTGCACTCCGGCGCGTTCGACGACGTCGGCGCGGCGGTCGCGGCCGCGCACGAGGCTGGCGCGTGGGTGCACGTCGACGGCGCGTTCGGGCTGTGGGCGGCGGCGTCACCGCGCCTCGCGCACCTCACGCACGGGTACGAGACGGCGGACTCGTGGGCGACCGACGCGCACAAGACGCTCAACGTGCCCTACGACAGCGGCATCGCGATCGTCGCCGACCGGGAGGCGGCGCGGACCGCGCTCGGCATCCGCGCGAGCTACCTGGTCGCGGCCGAGACGAGCGACCCGCACGAGACCGTCCCCGAGATGTCGCGTCGCTCGCGCGGGGTGCCCGTGTGGGCGACGCTCGCGTGGCTCGGGCGGCAGGGCGTCGCGGCGCTGGTCGAGCGGCTCGCCGACGGCGCGACGACGCTGGCCGACGCCCTCGCGCGCATCGACGGCGTCGAGGTCGTCAACGACGTCGTCTACACGCAGGTGTGCGTCGCGCTGAGCGACGGCGCACGCACGCAGGCCGTCGCGGCGGCGCTGCGCGAGGAGGGCGTCGCGTACGCGTACACGTCGCACTGGCAGGGCCGGGACGTCGTCCGGTTCTCGGTGAGCAACTGGGCGACCGACGGCGCCGAGGTGGCGGCGACGGTCGAGGCGGTGCGTCGCGCGGTCGCGGCGGTCGACGGAGGCTGAGCGGGTGGCGCGCGAGGGTCGGAGCCTGCGAGCGCCGCACGCGCGGGCGGCGACGTCCGCGCACGTCACACGACCGCAACACGCTCGTGGCGACAGCGACACCGCACGGGACGACGCTGAGGACATGACGCCCGTGCCCCCGCCCGAGGCCCCCTCGCGGGCCGACGTCGCCCTCACGCGCCCGCACCACGGCTCGGACTCGCAGCACCGGTCGGCGTTCCCGGCGATCGCGAGCTACGCGTTCCTGTCGGACTGCGAGTCGAACTGCCTGATCTCGCCGGCGGGCGCGGTCGAGTGGATGTGCGTGCCGCGGCCGGACTCGCCGAGCGTGTTCGCGTCGATCCTGGACCGCGCGGCCGGTTCGTTCCGGGTGGGTCCGCACGGGATCCAGGTCCCGACGGCGCGCCGCTACCTCCCGGGCACGCTCGTGCTGGAGACGACGTGGCAGACGCCGACGGGTTGGCTCGTGGTGCGCGACGCGATGGTCATGGGTCCCTGGCACAACACGACCGAGCGCTCGGCGACGCACCGCCGCACGCCCACGGACGACGACGCCGAGCACATCCTGCTGCGCACGATCACGTGCGTGAGCGGGACCGTCGACCTGCAGGTCGAGTGCGAGCCGGCGCTCGACTACGGCCGTGGGCACACCGAGTGGGAGTACACGGGTGCCGACTACCACGCGGTGCGGACGGTGCCGCAGGAGGAGGGCGACCTGAGCCTGACGCTCACGTCGAGCCTGCGGCTCGGGGTCGACGGCCGGGCCGCGTCGGCGCGGACGCGCATGTCGAACGGCGACAAGGCGTTCGTCGCGCTGTCGTGGTCGCCGCTGCCCGCGCCGCGCACATGGGAGCAGGCGGCCGACATGTCGTGGCGCACGCAGGAGTACTGGCGGGAGTGGATCACGCTCGGCGTCTTCCCCGACCACCCGTGGCGCACGTACCTGCAGCGGTCGGCGCTCACGCTCAAGGGTCTGACGTACGCGCCGACAGGCGCGCTGCTCGCTGCGGCCACGACGTCGCTGCCCGAGACGCCCGGCGGCGAGCGGAACTGGGACTACCGGTATGCGTGGATCCGCGACTCGACGTTCGCCCTGTGGGGCCTCTACACGCTCGGCCTGGACCGTGAGGCGAACGACTTCTTCGCGTTCATCCACGACGTCTGCCGCGGGAACAAAGACCTGCAGATCATGTACGGCGTCGGCGGCGAGGACCGGCTCGACGAGTCGGAGCTCGGGCACCTGTCCGGCTACGAGGGCGCGCAGCCCGTGCGCATCGGCAACGCGGCGTACGACCAGCAGCAGCACGACGTCTGGGGCGCCGTGCTCGACTCGGTGTACCTGCACGCCAAGTCGCGCGAGCAGCTGCCCGAGTCGCTGTGGCCCGTGCTCAAGCTGCAGGTCGAGGCCGCGATCCGGCACTGGCACGAGCCCGACCGCGGCATCTGGGAGGTGCGCGGCGACCCGCAGCACTTCACGTCGTCGAAGCTCATGTGCTGGGTCGCGCTCGACCGCGGCGCCCGGCTCGCGCGCATGCACGACGAGCACGACTTCGCCGAGCAGTGGGCCAAGCTCGCGGCCGAGATCCACGCCGACATCTGCCGCAACGGCGTCGACTCCCGCGGCGTGTTCGTGCAGCGGTACGGGTCCGACGCGCTCGACGCGTCCCTGCTGCTCGTGCCGCTGCTGCGGTTCCTGCCGCCCGACGACCCGCGCGTGCGCGCGACGGTCCTCGCGATCGCCGACGAGCTCACCGTCGACGGCCTCGTCCTGCGGTACCGCGTCGAGGAGACCGACGACGGGCTCGAGGGCGAGGAGGGCGCGTTCACGATCTGCTCGTTCTGGCTGGTCAGCGCGCTGGTCGAGATCGGCGAGGTCGAGCGCGGGCGGGCGCTGTGCGAGCGGCTGCTGTCGTTCGCGTCGACGCTCAACCTGTACGCCGAGGAGATCGACACCCGCACCGGCCGCCACCTGGGCAACTTCCCGCAGGCGTTCACGCACCTGGCGCTCATCAACGCGGTCATGCACGTGATCCGCGCCGAGGAGCGCGCGGGCCACGACGGCATCCACTTCGAACCCCCCAACCGCGGCGGCTGACCGTTCCCCCACCCGGCGCACGGCCGCGGCCACGCCTGCGGTGCCCTGCGCGCTGCCGCACGTCCGGTGTGCGACGTCGTCCCGAGGGGGCGACATCGGTGCCTCCGTCTCGGGGCGATGTCGCAACCTCACCGCGGCGCAGCGATGGGACAGACTCTTCCCCGTGACGGACCTGCTCTCGACGCCGGTGCGACCGGCCGACGGGTCGGACGCGGGCGTCACGCTCGACGACTTCCGCCCCGACTGGTCGCGCGTCGTCGACCCCGGCGACGACCAGACCCTCGCGGTCCTCGTCGCGTCGCGCGCCCCGCGGGTGCTCGCCGGCCTGCTCGTCGGGGCCGCGCTCGGCGTCTCGGGCGGTGCGCTGCAGTCGGTG
>NZ_JAAXOY010000337.1 GCF_012396155.1 Cellulomonas septica
GGACGGGTCGGACCGCGACGCGGCCCGGGGCGACGAGCGGGTGGCCCGGTCCGGCGATGTCGACGTGGCCGGACAGCACGAGCTCGACGAGCGCCGCGCCCGCCGCCGCGAGGCCCACCCGCTCGCCCGACGTGAGGGGCCGCCCGGTGACCGGGTCGGTGAGCAGCAGCAACGTCTCCTCGGCCAGCAGCAGCATGCCCGTCACCGTAGCCGCGCCGGTGTCGGACCGGGAGGGGACAATCAGGCCCATGACGGGTCAGAAGGACGCGCCGCAGCTGCACGTCGAGACGGTCGAGGAGTGGCGCGACTGGCTGGTCGCGCACCACGCGACGGAGACGGGCGTGTGGCTCGTGTCGTGGCGCCGGTCCACCGGCCGGCCGTCCGTCCCGTACGAGGCCGCCGTCGAGGAGGCGCTCACGGTCGGCTGGATCGACGCGACGCAGCGGTCCCTCGACGACGAGCGGACCGCGCAGTGGTTCGCGCGCCGCAAGCCCGGGTCGGGGTGGGCGCGCACCAACAAGGAGCGGCTGGTCCGGCTCGAGGCCGAGGGGCGGATGCTCCCCGCGGGCACCGCCGTCGTCGACGCCGCGAAGGCCGACGGGTCGTGGACGCTGCTCGACGACGTCGAGGCGCTCGTCGTCCCGCCCGACCTGGCCGCCGCGTTCGACGCGCACCCCGGCGCGCGCGAGACGTGGGACGCGTACCCGCGCTCGGTGAAGCGGCTGCACCTGGTGTGGCTGGTCGACGCGAGGCGACCCGCGACGCGTGCGGCACGCGTCGAGGAGGTCGCCGTGAAGGCCGCGGCCGGCGAGCGCGCCCGGTCGTGACGAGCCGACCATGACGCGCGACGCCGCCCGGTCGGTGCTGCGGGACGTCGGGCGGACCGTCGGCCGGTCGGACGTCGCGCTCGTCTACGGCGGGCTCGTGACGCTCGGTGCGCTCGTCATGGCGTTCCTTCCCGACGAGACGGTCGACGCGATCACCGCGCACGCGAGCGGCAACCTCGACAACATGCGCGCGCGGCCCGTCGAGTCGCTCGTCCTGAGCGGGCTCGTGCTGCCGCACCCGTCGAACCTCGTGCTCGTGGTGTGGCTGGTCGTCGCGGTCGCGTACACGCAGCGATGGCTGGGCCGTGCGGCGACGGTCCTCGTGGGCGTCGCCGGCCAGGTCGTGCCGTCGCTCGTGGTAGGGGCGGTGCTCACGACGGGCATCGCGCGCGGGTGGCTGTCGCCCGCGCTCGCCGGCGCCGACGACGTCGGGGTCAGCTACGTGGTCGCGTGCGTCACGGGCGTGCTCGTCGCGCGGGTCCCGCGCCGCTGGCGGTGGTGGTACCTCGCCCTGCTGGTCGCGGTGTGGGTGCTGCCCGGCGTGTGGCTGCGGACGTTCACCGACGTCGGCCACGCGAGCGCGCTCGCCGTCGGCCTGGCCGTGGCCTTCGTCGTGAGCCGTGGCGTCGAGGCGGCGGCGACCCCGGACGGCTGGCGGCCCCGCCGGGCCCACGACCGGCCGCACGGTGACGAGCGGCACACGCCCCGGGCCCCCGACCGGGACGACGGTCCCGGGCGACCGGGGGCCCCTGACCGGCCATGATGGCCTCGTGCCCACGGAACCCGACGACGACGAGCTCGAGCTCATCCGCCGCTCGGGCGTCGCGCTGCGCGTCGGCCGGCTGAGCCTGTCGGCGGGCACCGGGTCCTACCGCGTGAAGGCGTCGATGGCCCGCATGGCCCGTGCCCTCGGGATCGACCGGCACGAGGCGCACGTGACGCTCACGGAGATCACGGCGACGTCGCACCGGGGCCGGTCGTTCCGCACCGAGGTCACCGAGGTGCGGTCCGTCGGCATCAACGCCGACCGGCTGTCGCGGCTCGAGGCGCTCGTGTCCCGCCTGGAGGACCGCAAGCTGCGCGACGGCGTCGAGACGACCGTCGAGGAGGCGACCGCCGCGCTCGACGACATCGCCGCCCGCACGCCTCTCTACCCGGCGCTGCTGAACGCGGTGTGGTCGGGGATCGCGTGCGCGGCCTTCGCCTTCCTCAACAACGGCGGCCCGGTCGAGGTGATCGGCGTCTTCGTCGGGGCGTCGCTCGGGCAGGCGCTGCGGCGGGCGCTCCTGCACCGTGGCTACAACCAGTTCGGCGTGACGATGCTCGCGGCCGCGCTCGGCGCGTTCACGTACCTCGGGTTCGTCACGGTGCTGCACGGGGTCGGCGCGATCGGCGTGCGGCACGAGGCCGGCTACGTCTCCGCGGTGCTGTTCCTCATCCCCGGGTTCGCCCTGGTCACGGGTGCGCTGGACCTCGCGAAGCTCGACTTCTCGGCCGGTGTCGCGCGGCTCGTCTACGCGCTCATGATCCTCACGTCGGCCGCGCTCGCGGTGTGGGGCGTGTCGAGCATCGTCGGCCTCCAGCCGGACCCGCCGCCCCCGCTCGGCCTCGACAGCGGTCTGCTGCTCGGGCTGCGGTTCGTCGCGTCGTTCCTCGGCGTGCTCGGGTTCGCGCTCATGTTCAACAGCCCGTGGCGCATGGCCGTGGGCGCCGCGACGGTCGGCATGGTCGCCAACGTCGTCCGGCTCGAGCTGGTCGACGCGGGCGTCGTCGTGCAGGCCGCCGCCGCGCTCGTCGCCCTCCTGGTCGGGCTGCTCGCGGCCGTCGTCGCGCCGCGGCTGGGCGTCCCGCGCATCACGATCTCCGTGCCTGCCGTGGTCATCATGGTCCCCGGCGTCACCGCGTACCGCGCCGTGTTCCACCTGTCCGACGGGCAGACGACGTCCGCGCTCGCGTACGGCGTGCAGGCCGCGCTGGTCGTCGTCGCCCTCTCGATCGGCCTCGCCGTCGCGCGCATGCTCACCGACCGCGTCTGGGCCTTCGAGCGCTGACCCGCGGGCGGTCGGGCGCACGGGCCCTCACCGTCCGGCGTGCACCGCCGGGCCGCGGGTCGTCAGGGTGCGCCGGGCAGCCGCTCGCACGCGACGCCGTTGTCGTCCCCGTCGAGCTCCGCGACGTCGCCGAAGTGGGGCAGGTACGTCTCGAACCAGGCCTGCGCCTCGGACCACGTCGCGAAGTCCCCGCAGTTCACCGCGTTGCCCGGGTTCGCCGGGACGCCACCGCCGGGCGCCGGCGCAGGGATGGGGGCCGGGTCGACGGGCGCCGGGGCCACGCGCTCGGGCGGGAGCGTCGACCCGGCGGGCAGCGGCTCGTCGGGGCACGACGCGAGCACCCCGGCGATCGCGTCCCGCTCGGCGGCCGTGACCCACAGCCCGTACGCGTACTTCACGGCCACCTGACGCGCGACGTACGCGCACCGGTAGGCCGTGTTCGGCGGCAGCCAGGTCGCGGCGTCGCCGTCGCCCTTCTGCGTGTTCAGCGGCCCCGAGACCGCGAGCAGGTTGAGCGGGTCGTTCCCGAGCCGCTGCCGCGCGGCGTCGTCGAGCCGCTGGGCACCCTTCTGCCACGCGTCGGACAGCGCGACGACGTGGTCGACCTGCACGTCCGCCGACGTCGACTCGCCGCGCACGAACGGGATCGACGTGCCCGAGTACGGGTCGGCCAGCGTGCCCGACAGCACGACGCAGTCCTGCGTGCCGGGCTTGAGCGTCACCGCCGTCAGGTCGCGCCGCAGCACGTCGTTGCGGGTGTCGCACCCGTTCCCGTCGAGGTCGACGGCGCGGTACGCGAACAGCTCACGGTCGTACCCCGTCTTCGGCGCCCGCCCCTTGACCGGCAGCAGCCCGAGGGCGACGAGCGCCGTCTGCCCGTGCGCCGCGTCGAGCGTCGCCGTCGTGTCGGTCGTCGGCGCCGCCTCCGGAGCCGTCGGCCCGGCCGCCACGTCGGCGTGGACGCCCTCGTCGTCCTCCGGCGC
>NZ_JAAXOY010000338.1 GCF_012396155.1 Cellulomonas septica
CGCCGCGGAACGCGCGGACCGCCTCGGTGCTCGCCGCGGCCGCGAGCGGACCGTGCCCCAGCCCGTCGGCGAGCATCACGGTGAGCACGCCGTCGTCCGTGCGGATCGCATACGCGTCGCCGCACACGTCCTGGCCGGTCATCGGCCGGGTCACGCCGACCGCGGACGGGGTACCGGGCGGTTCGGCGTCGGCGTCGGCGAACGCGGCGGTGATCACGGTGCCCGAGCCCGGCCGCGACCAGATGTCCCACGACGTCGCGAGCCGCGACAGGGTGCCGAGCCCGATGCCGAGCGTCCCCGCCGACGACACGCCGTCGGTGAGGGACGCGGCGACGTTCACCATCCCGGGGCCGGAGTCGACCACGACGACCTCGACCACCGGACCGGCGGTCGCGTGCCGCACCCGCAGCAGCAGCGAGCCCGAGCCCGCGTGGTTGATCTGGTTGCCGGTGAGCTCGGCGACCACGAGCGCGATCTCCCCGGCCCGCTCCTCGGACATCCCGACACGACGCGCGAGCGACGCGGCGGCACGCCGTGCGGTGCCCGTGGCGCTCACGTGGTCGACCGTGAACCAGGCGACGTCCTCGACGGTGCCGTCCGCGCTCACCGCGACCACGAGGCGATCACCACACGCGTGCCGCGCCCCGGTCCCGTGTCGATCTCGAAGTGCTCGACGAGGCGACGCGCACCCGACAGCCCGAGCCCGAGCCCGCCGCCGCTCGTCCAGCCGTCGGTCATCGCGAGGTCGAGGTCGGGGATGCCCGGGCCCTCGTCGCGGAACTCGACCCGGACGCCGGTCCGCCGCCCGTTCGACTCGACCGACAGCACGGCCTCGCCGCCGCCGCCGTAGATGAGCGTGTTGCGCGCGAGCTCGCTCGCGGCGGTCACCAGCTTGGTCTGGTCGACGAGCGACAGCCGCGCGCCCTGGGCGAGCCCGCGCACGGCCTGGCGCACCCGCACGACGTCGCCGTCGGACGTGATGGCGAGCCGCTCGGACGTCACCGGGTCGGCTGTCACGCGGGCGCGTCCGGGGCGAGCTCGAGGAGCAGCTGCTCGGGGGCGACGTCCTCGTCGTCGGGCTGCAGGAGCCGCAGGCCCTTCTCGACGTCGAGCGCCGTCCGGACGCCGTCGAACGACAGCCCGAGCTCGACCATCGTGATCGCGACGGCGGGCCGCATGCCGACGACCACCGTCGTCGCGTCGAGCACGCGCGAGATGCCGGCGATCGAGGAGAGCATCCGGCCGATGAAGCTGTCGACGATCTCCAGTCCGGAGATGTCGATGAGGACGCCGCGGGCACCGGTCTGCGTGATGCGCTCGGCGAGGTCCTCCTGGAGCTGGAGGGCCGACTGGTCCTGCAGGTCGACCTGGATCGAGACCAGCAGGGTCGAGCCGATCTTGAGGATCGGGACGCTGTCCATCAGGCCCCCGCGACCGCGCCGGCGGTGCGCGCGCTGCCGTTGGCGCGCAGCGCCGCGACCAGGGCGTCGGCCAGCGTCGCCTTGGTGCGGATGTCGCCGAACTCGATGCCGAGCGCGACGATCGTCTGCGCGATCTGCGGGCGGATGCCGCTGATCGTGCACTCGGCGCCCATGAGGCGCGCCGCGACGACCGTCTTGAGCAGGTGCTGCGCGACCTGCGTGTCGACCGCGGGGACGCCGGTGATGTCGATGATCGCGTGCTCGGACCCGGTCTCGACGAGCGTCTGGAGCAGCTTCTCCATGACGACCTGCGTGCGCGCCGAGTCGAGCGTGCCGACCAGCGGCACGGCGACGATGCCCTCCCAGAGCTTCACGACGGGTGTCGACAGCTCGAGGAGCTGCTCGGCCTGCTCGCTGATGATCCCCTCACGCGCGGCGGCGAACGACTCGAACGTGAACAGGCCCAGGTCGTCGACGAGCCGCAGGAGCGCGGCCACGTCGTCGACGCGCTCGGTGTCGCCCCGGCCCGCGATGTCGTAGAGCCCCTCCTTGAGCGCGAACACGCCCACGGCGGTCTCGCGCGGCGTGAAGCCGAGCCGCGCACGCGTCGCGGACAGGTCGCTCAGCAGGCTGCGCAGCGAGTCGAACGAGGGCGCGTCGAGCCGCTCACCGCCCGCGAGCAGACCGCCCACGAGCGCGTCGAAGATGTCGGTCTGCTCGCGCTCCGCCTCGGCACGCGTGATGCGGCCCCGCAGCTCGGTGACGACACGGTCGAGCCAGGCCTCGCCGATCTCACCGCGCCTGTCCTGGAGGATCGCGGCGAGGCGGGCGGCGTCGGCTGCGGGCATGCGGAGCTCCGATCGGGGGCAGGTCGCGACGCTCGGACGAGCGCGAGGCGGCGGCGCCGTGACTCTACAGCGCCTGGTCGGGGCGATCCCGACGTGGGTGTGGCGTCCCCCGTCCGGCTGCGCGGCCGGCTCGTCAGCCGGTGCGGCCGACGTGCCACGCCTGCGCGGCGTGCGGAGGGACGTCGACGGTCGTGCGGCCGTCGACGACGCGGGTGCGTGCGCAGTCGTCGGTCGTGCCCGTCAGGACGTCACAGTAGTCGCCGTCGGGGAGCGACGTGACGAGCTCCGTGCGCAGCGGCTCGTCGCCCGCGTTGACGACGACGAACCCGCGCCCGTCCCGACCGAGCGCGACGGCGTCCCCCTGGGACCACACGTCGACCAGCGGCGCGTCGCCCACGGCAGCACGCCAGCCGACCATCGCCTGCACCTGCGGCCACCGGTGCTGGCAGACCCGGTCGCCGTCGGCGCGCGCCTCGTCCGGGCCGGGGGCGGCGCTGCACGTCGCGTCGAGCACGCGCCCGTCCGCGTCCTGCACCGGGCCCGCGTCGCGGTCGGCGAAGGCGTACCCGGAGTGGACCAGCGGGGTGCCGTAGGAGCCGGCCAGCACGAGGACGTGCGCGAGCGCGTAGGCGGGGCCGTCCGCCACCGACAGGGTCGAGCCGTTGCGCTCGGTGTCGTGGTTGTCGACGAAGACGACCGCGTCGTCCGACGGCACGAAGCCGGGTCCCGTGCCGAGGTCGAGCGCGACCGACGGGGACCCGCCACCGAGCGCACCCGCCAGGCCGTCGGCGTATGCGAACTCCAGGACGGCGCCGTTGCCGAGGTACTGCTCGGGCGTGATCGGCTCCCCCGCACCGCGGATCACCTCCTGCACGACGCCGGTGCCGTCCGGCAGCGGGTCGAGGACCGCGGCGACGTCCTCGGGTGCCATGTGCTTCGCGGCGTCGATCCGGAAGCCGTCCACACCGAGCGAGAGGAGGTCCTCGAGGTAGGCGGTGAGCAGGGCGCGCACGTGCGGCGCGCCGGTGTCGAGGTCGGCGAGGTTGACGAGCTCGCACGTCTGGACCTGCGCGACGTCCTGGTAGTCCTGGACGTCGTCGTCGGGCGTGAGGCCGCAGCGGTGGAAGTCGCCCGGGCCGAACGGGCCCGCGGAGTCGTGGGTGTACGGCGTTCCCGCCCAGCCGGTGCCGGGCTCGTCCTGGCCCGTCATGTGGTTGAGCACGGCGTCGGCCCAGACGTCGACGCCCGCCTCGTGGCAGGTGGTGACCATGGCCGCGAACTCCTCGCGGGTGCCGAGCCGGGACTCGACCCGGTGGCTCACGGGCTGGTACGACGTCCACCACTCCGCGCCCAGGACGTGCTCCTGCGGTGGCGAGGTGAGCACCCATCCATATCCCGCGGGCCCGAGGACGTCGGTGCACTCGCGCGCGATCGAGCGCCAGGGCCACTGGAAGAGCTGGACGCCGACGTCGCTGCGCGCGGGTGCGTCGCCGCGGTCAGGGCTGCCGGGGCCGCCCGGCCCGCACGCCACGAGCACGGTCGCGGCC
>NZ_JAAXOY010000339.1 GCF_012396155.1 Cellulomonas septica
CCGACGCCGCTGCGATGCAGAACGAGGCGCGCGCCCGCGCGAGCGAGGCCACCGACGCCCGCGCCGAGCTCGACGAGCGCCTCGGCCAGGCCGACCGCATCGACCCGGACGTCCGCATCGACCCGAACAGTCCCGAGCCCCGCACCTGAGCTGCCGTCGAGCTCGCTCAGCCCTGTCCCGGCAGTCCGGCCCGCGCGGCAGGGTCGTCGAGGATCGCGTCGACGACGGCCGGCGCCAGCCGGTTCGCCTGCGCCTCGTCGACTGCGTCGTCAGCGTCCCGGAGTGCACGCGCCACGAGCGCTACCAGGTCGCGCCTGGACTCCGGCGCCGCGGGGGACGACCGGCGGACCGTCGGACGGGGAGCGGGAGGCGCGGTCGGCGGTCCGGGCACCACGATGTACCCGTCCCTGACGTCGCCCAGCACGGTCATCCGCTCGTCGCCGGTGCCCCACAGCCAGGCGAGGTACGCGCAGAAGATCGCGTCGACCTCGTCCTCGACGGACCTGAGCTCGGCGACGCGTCCGGCGGCATCCACCGTCCGACGGATCTGAGCCCACCGCGGGCTCTCGTCCGTTCGCAGCACCGGCCCGCACACGCGATCGACATGGTCGAGCAGCGCACCCCACGCGTCGCGCAGCGTGTCCAGCGTGCGTCCGGGCTTGACCTTGTACGGGATGACGCGCCCGAGCCCGAACAACGCGACCATCGCCGGGTGCGGGTAGACCTCGATCGCGACGGTTCGCGAGCCGTCTGGCCTGTGGGCCGGGTCGACGTCCCATCCATGCGTACCGGCGAGCCGCGCGGCGCGGGGCGGGTCGAAGTAGGGCCGCGACCGGTTCGACGGGTGGGCACCCGCGTCGTAGCGCCCGAACTGCTGGTGCAGCAGCTGCTCTGCGCGTCGTGAGCCGGTCGCGTTCGGGACGACGATCGGCGCGTCGATGGCGATCACCGACGGACCCGCGTCCGGCGGAGCCACAGCGGTCGCGATCTCCGCGTCGGTCCGGACGGTCGTCGAACGGATGAGGCGACCGGTGTCGTCGAGCACCGCGACGCCCGTCCGTGCGCGCTCCCCCCAGGCAAGGTCGACGCCGACGTAGTGCATGCGCCGATTGTCGACACGCGGAGGCCGGCGCGCGACCCCCTCACCCGGACGGCCGGGGTGGCGCGACCGTCCCTCGATGTGCGCACACCGGGCCGCGCGGGTGATGTCGCCCGGCGGACGGGTGACGATCGCCCGTCTCCGCCGAAACCGGACAGATCGGGCGTTAGCGTCGCGGCTGCTCCACTTCCCTGCGAAAGGCCCCCGATGCGTCCGCGACGCCCGATCCTCCACCGCGCCACGGCTGCGGCGACCCTGGCCGCGGTCGCGGCCTCGCTCCTGGTCGCGGTGGGGCTCGCACCCGCGGAGGCGGCGCCGACGGGCGACGCGATCAAGGTCGTGCAGATCGGCGACTCGTACTCGGCGGGCAACGGCGCGGGCGCGTACTACGGGCCGGCGGACTGCTACCGGTCGCACGACAGCTGGGCCGCGGAGTACAGCGAGTGGCTCGCGGACCAGGGGAACCACGTCACGTTCGTGACGCGCGCCTGCTCGGGTGCGGTGTCCCAGAACGTCCTGACGGACCGCCGGATGGACTCGCACCTGGCGTACGTCCCGGGCGGGACGATCGGGCGGACCCAGGAGGAGGGCCTCGCGGCGGCCAAGGCCGCGAAGGTCTGCTCGACGAAGTACGTCGACGAGGAGTACTTCGAGTACTCGGTCGCGATCTGGGACACGGTGCGCGGCGCGTTCGCGGTGGACTGCCGGCGCTACCTGCGTGCCCAGATCGAGGCGGTCGGCCAGGACACCGACGTCGTGGTCTTCACGATGGGCGGGAACGACCTGGGCTTCGCGGACATCGTGAAGCAGTGCTTCGCGGTCGGCTTCCGCGACCCGGGCGACTGCCGCGAGAAGGTCACGGACGCGCGCGCTGGGATCGGCCAGCTCGAGGACGACCTGACCGACCTGCTGGGCCGGCTGCGGGCACGGATGCGTCCGGACGCGAAGGTCGTGCTGCTGTCGTACCCGTACCTGTCGAACACCGACTCGTTCGTGCTGCGCAGCCTGCGCGACCGGCTGCCGTTCGTCTCCGGCGACACCTACGACATCGGGCACGAGGTGCGTGCGCTCGGCGACGAGGGCGACGCGGCGCAGCGGGCCGCCGTCGCGCGGGCCAACACCGCCGCCGGGACGCCGTTCGTGTCGTACGTCGACACGGTCAAGGAGCACTTCGCGGGGCACGAGCCCGACCCGTCCGCGGCGAACCGCAACGACGACCGGTGGATCCACGAGTTCGACTCGGTGACGATGGCCGAGTGGTACCACCCGACGACGAAGGGCCACTACGAGGAGTCGACGCTGCTGCGGTCGTCGAGCGTCCCGGGACGCGTCCCGTCGGCGTCGGCGGGCAGCATCGACCTCGTCTTCGCGATCGACACGACGGGATCCATGGACTGGGTGCTGCAGTCCGTCAAGGACACCGCGACCCGCATGGTCGACCACCTCGCCGCGAGCTCCGGCTCGTACCGGTTCGCGCTCGTCACCTTCCGGGACGACCCCGTCTACACCGAGTGGGCCGGTGACTACGCCGCGCGCGTCGACCTGCCGTTCACCTCGGACCCCGACGCGATCCGCACCGCTCTGGCGGGCATGACGGCGGACGGCGGCGGCGACTGGCCCGAGACCGCGCTGTCCGGCATGCAGGCCGCGATCGACCTGCCGTGGCGCCCCGGCGTCAAGAAGGTGCTCATCCCGATCAGCGACGCCCCCGCGCACGACCCCGAGCCGATGAGCGGTCTCACGTCGGCGGCGGTGATCGCGAACGCGCTCGCGGTCGACCCGGTCGAGGTCTACCCGATCGACGTGGGCACCGGTGCGTTCGCGCCGAGCGTCGAGGCCGTCGCCGCCGGGACGGGCGGGGCGACCACGACGTCGCTCGACGTCGCCGAGACACTCCTCGACACCGTCTCGACCGCGATGGACAAGCCGTACGCGTGGGTCCAGGGGCCGTACGTGGCGCGCGTGGGCGACACGCTGCGCCTGGACGCGCGCGGCTCGTACGCGACGACCGGCGACCTCGTCTCGTTCGAGTGGGACCTCGACGGCGACGGCACGTACGACCTGACGACGTCGACCCCGACGCTCGAGCACACGTTCGGCGCGCTCGTCGACGCGTACCTCGCGGTGCGGGTCACCGACTCCGCAGGGCGCGCGAGCATCGCGACCACGCCGCTCGCGATCACGGACGACGGCGACCAGACGCCCGCGGACGTCGACGTCTGCCCGACGGTGGCCGACCCGGGTCAGGAGGACCACGACGGCGACGGCGTCGGCGACGCGTGCGACCCGTCGCCGTTCGTGCTCGAGACGGACCCGGAGGTCGTCGTGTTCGAGGCCGACGACCCGGGCGTGGTCGCGTCGTCGACGGTCTCCGGCGTGCTGTTCGAGGACGCGGACGCCGACGGGCTCCGGGAGACGGGTGACGCTCCGGCGGTCGGCGTCGCGGTGACTCTCACGGGCACCGACGCCGGTGGCGCGCCGGTCACGGCGGGTGCCGTCAGCGCGGCCGACGGCTCGTGGTCGGTCACCGGCCTGCTGCCCGGCACGTACGCGCTGGGTGCGGCAGGAGCTGTCTCCGCCCGGCCCGGTGCGCCCGTCGCGGCGTCCGGTGCCGGCACCGCCGGCGGCACTGTCGTCGGGACGTCCGTCGAGGCCGTCGTGCTGTCCGG
>NZ_JAAXOY010000034.1 GCF_012396155.1 Cellulomonas septica
CGCAAGATCGGCGTCTCCACGCGCGCCGAGGCGCTCGACGTCGTCGTCGACCCGCATCGCCTCGCGCACGAGGCGCAGCAGGTCGTCCGTGACGCGGCGGGCGACGGGCAGCCGCGCGAGGCTCACCAGGCGGCCGACGAGCGGCGCCGCACCGTCGACGAGCGCGCGCGTGCGCCGCTGACCGGGCGACGCGTCATGCACCCAGAACAGGGTGACGCCGAGCTGCGCGAGCCACAGGAGCTCGGGCAGGTCGGCGCGCAGGTGCCGCGGCACCGCGGGTGCGGCTGCGTCGACGACCTGGCGGAACACGTCCTCGCTGGTCGTGCGCGCCCCACGGGACGCCGGGGAGAAAGGGCTCGCCGCCGACGTGGGCCGGATCGCCACGGTGACGAACTCCGTCCCGAACGCGTGGTACCCGGCGAACGCGTCCAGCCCGGCGTGCAGCACGCCGCGCAGCAGCGTCGGGAGGTCACCGCCCGCGGCGAGCACCGCCGCCGACCGCCGCGCGTGGTCCTGCGTCACGTCGAGGTAGAGCTCCTGGACCAGGTGGTCCTTCGAGGCGAAGTGGTAGTACGCGTTCCCGGTCGCGACACCGGCCTCCTGCGCGACGAGCCGCATCGTCGTCGCCGCGTACCCGCGCTCCCGGAACAGCCGCAGCGCCGTGGCCCGCACGAGCGCACGCGTGTCGCGCACCTCGCGGACCCCACGCACCTCGCGGACCCCACGCGCCTCGCCGACCCCAGCCGCCTCGCCAGCACGAGGAACCTCGCCGGCCTCCGGCGCCTCGCGGGCCTCGGGCATGGCGCCGTCCGGCACCTCGCCCGCCTCGTCGCGACGGGCGTCCGACTCGTCCATGCCCCCGCTCCTCCTGGTTGAACATGTTCAACTGAACGTGTTCAACACCGTAGCGCAGGATGCCGGAAGCACGGAGCAGTCGGTGCTGTGACACGACCCACGCGGTCCGCGTCGCAGGCGGACGGGACGCGGGTCGGCTAGAAGAGGCGCGAGTCGACGTCGTCGACGCCGCGCATGGCGTCGTAGTCGAGCACGAGGCACGAGATGCCGCGGTCGGTCGCGAGGACGCGCGCCTGCGGCTTGATCTCCTGCGCCGCGAACACGCCTCGCACGGGGGCGAGCAGCGGGTCGCGGTTGAGCAGCTCGAGGTAGCGGGTGAGCTGCTCGACGCCGTCGATGTCGCCGCGGCGCTTGATCTCGACCGCGACGGTGCCGCCCAGCGGGTCCTTCGCGAGGATGTCGACCGGGCCGATCGCCGTCGGGTACTCGCGGCGCACGAGCGTGTGCCCGTCCCCGAGCAGCAGGATCTGCGCGGCGAGGAGCTCCTGGAGGTGCGCCTCGACGCCGTCCTTCACGAGGCCCGGGTCCACGCCCAGGTCGTGCGCCGAGTCGTGCAGGACGTCGTACAGGTCGATCTCGAGCCGGTCGTCGGACTTCGTGTGCTGCACGGTCCACACGGCCGTGACGCCCGCCGCGCGGGACTCGTCGTCGGGCTCCCCCACGACCATCGTGCAGGGCGGGCTCATCCAGTTGAGCGGCTTGTACGAGCCGCCGTCGGAGTGCAGCAGCACGCTGCCGTCGGCCTTGACGACGAGCAGACGCGTCGCCCGCGGCAGGTGGGCGTTGAGCCGGCCGCTGTACCGGGCGGCGCACGAGGCGACGACGAGACGCATGGACGACCTTCTGTGAAGACGGGGCGTACGGCGAAGACGGGGCGTGCGGCGGGGGGGCGGAGCCCCTCAGATCACCGAGCCGACGTGGGACGGCGTCGCCTCGATCCACGACGTGAGCCCGGCGTACGCGTCGGGGGCCATCATGAGGTGGACCGTGCGGCCACTCACGCGGCAGGTGACGACGACGACGTCGGCGCCGCTCGGGTGCGTCCCCGCGACGCGCTCGACGACGGCCAGACCGGAGCGGTCCCAGCGCATCGACGGACGGGGCGAGAGCGACCAGCGCCGCCACCAGTAGAGCCGCTGCGAGCCGTACTGGGCGATGCCGAGCGACCAGGGTCCGGACTCGGACCGGCCGACGGCGCACCGGAACGAGCCCACCCGCCGCTCGAGCGTGTGCACGCGCGAGACCCACATGAGCACGACGGCCAGGAGCAGCGCAGCAGCGCCGATCAGCAGGCCGACGACCACGGGGCTCACCGTCGCGTCGACCTCAGTGCGCGTCGCCGGCGGAGGCCGGTCGGGTGCCGGACGCGACCGTGTCGACGACGACGGTCACGGTGTCGGAGTCGACGGACAGGAAGCCGCCGTCCACGTGCCAGCGCAGCGGCTCGCCGCCGCCGACCGGCTGGACCCGGACCTCGCCGGGGCGGAGCACCGACAGGATCGGGGTGTGGCCGGCGAGGATGCCGATCTCACCGTCGGCAGCCGGCGCCGACACCTGACGAGCGGTGCCCGACCAGACCTTGCCGTCGGTCGCGACGAGGTCGACCTCGAGGTCAGCCACGGACCTCCTCCTTCACGTTCGATGCGGGGGCGGCGCGCCCTGCGACGCGCCGTCGGCGGAGAACCGCCGTCCCGCGCCGGGCGTTGCGGCCGGGCGCGGGACGGGAGGGTCTCAGACGCCGTACTCCTTCTGGATGCGGGCCCAGTTGCGCTCGAGGTCCTCGAGCCCGCCGATGTTGAAGAACGCCTGCTCGGCGATGTGGTCGAACTCGCCGTCCGCGATCTTCTTGAACGCCTCGACCGTCTCGGACACCGGGACCGTCGAGCCCTCGACGCCGGTGAACTTCTCGGCCATGTAGGTGTTCTGCGAGAGGAACTGCTGGATGCGGCGCGCCCGGGCGACGACGGTCTTGTCCTCCTCGGACAGCTCGTCGACACCGAGGATCGCGATGATGTCCTGCAGCTCCTTGTTGCGCTGGAGGATCGACTTCACGCGCGTCGCCACGTCGTAGTGGTCCTGGCCCACGTAGCGCGGGTCGAGGATGCGCGACGTCGAGGCCAGCGGGTCCACGGCGGGGTACAGACCGCGCGACGCGATCTCACGCGAGAGCTCGGTCGTCGCGTCGAGGTGCGCGAAGGTCGTCGCCGGCGCCGGGTCGGTGTAGTCGTCCGCGGGGACGTAGATCGCCTGGAGCGACGTGATCGAGTGACCACGCGTCGAGGTGATGCGCTCCTGCAGCAGACCCATCTCGTCCGCGAGGTTCGGCTGGTAGCCCACCGCGGACGGCATGCGCCCGAGCAGCGTCGACACCTCGGAACCGGCCTGCGTGAACCGGAAGATGTTGTCGATGAAGAGCAGCACGTCCTGCTTCTGCACGTCGCGGAAGTACTCCGCCATCGTCAGCGCGGACAGGGCGACGCGCAGACGCGTGCCCGGCGGCTCGTCCATCTGGCCGAAGACGAGGGCCGTCTTGTCGAAGACGCCCGCCTCCTCCATCTCGACGATGAGGTCGTTGCCCTCACGGGTGCGCTCGCCGACACCGGCGAACACCGACACACCACCGTGGTTCTGGGCGACGCGCTGGATCATCTCCTGGATGAGGACCGTCTTGCCGACGCCCGCACCACCGAACAGACCGATCTTCCCGCCCTGCACGTACGGCGTGAGCAGGTCGATGACCTTGATGCCGGTCTCGAACATCGTGGTCTTCGACTCGAGCTGGTCGAAGGCCGGGGGCTTGCGGTGGATCGGCCAGCGCTCGGTGATCTCGAGCGTCTCGCCCTCGGGAAGGTTGAGCACGTCGCCCGTGACGTTGAAGACCTTGCCCTTGGTGACGTCACCGACGGGCACCGAGATCGGCGCACCGGTGTCGCGCACCTGCGCACCGCGGACGAGGCCGTCCGTCGGCTTGAGCGCGATGGCCCGGACGAGCGAGTCGCCGAGGTGCTGGGCGACCTCGAGGGTCATCGTGAACGCGCCCTCGCCCTCGCCCTGGCTCGACAGGTCGATGTCGACCTGCAGCGCGTTGTAGAGCTCGGGGATCTGGTCCGCGGGGAACTCGATGTCCACGATCGGACCGATGACGCGGGCGACCCGACCCACGCCGGGCGTGCCGGCGGTGGCGGCCGTCTCGTCGACGGTGGTGGCGGTCATGTCTGGCCTCGCTTCGCTCGTCCGGAGCGGCGCTCCGGCATGGTCTGGGGTCGTGCGGTCGGGGTCAGGAGGCCGAGGCGAGCGCGTCGGCGCCCGACACGATCTCGCTGATCTCCTGGGTGATCTCGCCCTGGCGGGCCTGGTTCGCCAGGCGGGTGTACGTGCGGATGAGGTCCTCGGCGTTGTCCGTCGCGGTGTGCATCGCGCGCTGACGGGCCGCGAGCTCCGAGGCGGCCGCCTGGAGCAGCGCCGCGAAGATCCGCGACCGCACGTAGCGCGGCAGGAGCGCGTCGAGCACGACCTCGGGGTTCGGCTCGAAGTCGTACAGCGGCAGCGCGCCCTTGTCGTCGGCGGGCGCGACGCCCTCGACGACCTCGAGCGGCAGCATCCGGACGACGCGCGGACGCTGCGTCACCATGTTGACGAACTGCGTGTAGACGACGTGCACCTCGGCGATGCCGCCCTCCTCGGCCGGGGCGCGGAACGCGTCGAGCAGCGTGTCCGCGATCTCCCGGGCGACCTCGGGGGACGGCGCGTCCGAGTGACCCGACCACTGCCCCACGAGCTCGCGCCCGCGGAACGTGTAGTAGGTCACCGCACGACGACCCGAGACGTAGAGGGCGACCTGCTTGCCCTCGCCCTCGAGCCGCGCGATGAGCCGCTCCGTCTCGCGGATGACGGACGCCGAGTAGGCGCCCGCCATGCCGCGGTCGGAGGCGACGAGGAGGACCGCGACGCGCTTCGTGTCCGACCGCTCCACGAGGAACGGGTGGGAGACGTTGGAGTGCGTCGCGACCGCCGAGACGGCGCGCGTGATCGCCCGCGAGTACGGCGACGCCATGCTCACGCGGTCCCGCGCCTTGCCGATGCGGGACGCAGCGATCAGCTCCTGCGCCCGGAACATCTTCTTGAGCGACTGGGTGGACTTGATCCGCTGCTTGTAGACGCGCTGCGATCCGGCCACGTCAGGCCTTCTTCTGCCGGACGATCTGCTCCTGCTCGACCTCGACGTCCGCGCCCTCGTCGGCCCCGCCGACCAGCGGCGAGCCGTCGGCCTTGAGGAAGCCGTTGCGGAAGTCGTCGACCGCCTTCGCGAGCGCGTCCGTCGTCTCGTCGTCGAGCTTGCCCGTCGACGCGATCGTGGTGAGCACCTCGGTGTTGCGGCGCAGGTGGTCGATGAGCTCGGACTCGAAGCGACGCACGTCCTCGACCGGGACGTCGTCGAGCTTGCCCTTGGTGCCCGCCCAGATCGAGGCGACCTGGTCCTCGACCGCGAACGGCGAGTACTGGCCCTGCTTGAGCAGCTCGGTGAGGCGGGCGCCGCGCGCGAGCTGGGCACGCGACGTCGCGTCGAGGTCGGACGCGAACATCGCGAACGCCTCGAGCGAGCGGAACTGCGCCAGGTCGAGCTTGAGCGTGCCGGAGACCGACTTCATCGCCTTGACCTGCGCGGCACCGCCGACGCGGGAGACCGAGATGCCGACGTCGACCGCGGGACGCTGGTCGGCGTTGAACAGGTCGGACTGGAGGAAGATCTGGCCGTCGGTGATCGAGATGACGTTGGTCGGGATGTACGCCGACACGTCGTTCGCCTTGGTCTCGATGATCGGCAGGCCGGTCATCGAGCCCGCGCCCAGCTCGTCCGAGAGCTTCGCGCAACGCTCCAGCAGGCGGGAGTGCAGGTAGAAGACGTCACCGGGGTACGCCTCGCGGCCCGGCGGGCGGCGCAGCAGCAGCGACACGGCGCGGTAGGCCTCGGCCTGCTTCGACAGGTCGTCGAACACGATGAGGACGTGCTTGCCGCCGTACATCCAGTGCTGGCCGATGGCCGAGCCGGTGTAGGGCGCCAGGTACTTGAAGCCGGCGGGGTCGGACGCGGGAGCCGCGACGATCGTCGTGTACTCGAGCGCGCCGGCCTCCTCGAGGGCGCCACGCACGGAGGCGATGGTCGAGCCCTTCTGGCCGATGGCGACGTAGATGCAGCGGACCTGCTTGGTCGGGTCGCCCGACTCCCAGTTCGCCTTCTGGTTGATGATCGTGTCGATCGCGATCGCCGTCTTGCCGGTCTGGCGGTCGCCGATGATCAGCTGACGCTGGCCACGGCCGATCGGGATCATCGAGTCGATGGCCTTGATGCCGGTCTGCAGCGGCTCGTGGACCGACTTGCGGGCCATGACGCCGGGGGCCTGCAGCTCGAGGGCACGACGGCCCTCGGTCGCGATCTCGCCGAGACCGTCGATCGGCTGGCCGAGCGGGTCCACGACGCGGCCCAGGTAGCCGTCGCCGACGGGCACCGAGAGCACCTCGCCGGTGCGGCGGACCTCCTGGCCCTCCTCGATGCCGGTGAACTCGCCGAGGACGACGACACCGATCTCGCGGACGTCGAGGTTCAGCGCGAGGCCGAGCGTCCCGTCCTCGAAGCGCAGCAGCTCGTTCGCCATCGCGCCCGGCAGACCCTCGACCTGCGCGATGCCGTCGCCGGCGAGCGTGACGCGGCCGACCTCTTCGGACACCGCACCGCTCGGCTCGTACGTCTTCACGAAGCTGTCCAGCGCGGCCCGGATCTCCTCCGGCCGGATCGTCAGCTCAGCCATTGTTCCTTCTCCTCATCGGACGCACGCGGTGCGTGCGGTCTCACAGGTCATGGGTGCACTCGCGGGGGCGGGCACCGGTCAGCTGGCAAGTCGTCGTCGGGCGTCGGCGAGACGCGCCAGCACGGTCGCGTCCACGACCTGAGGGCCGACCTGCACGCGCAGGCCACCGAGCACGTGCGGGTCGAGCACCACGTTGAGCTGCACGACCCGCCCGTAGGCGCGCTCGAGGATCTCGGCGAGCCGGTCACGCTGCGCGGCGGTCAGCGGCGTGGCCGTCGACACGGTCGCGACCTGCCGCTGCCGGCGTGCCGCGATGAGGTCCGCGAGGTGGCCGAGCGCCGGGACGTAGCGACGGCCGCGCGGGGCGGCGGCGAGCCGCTTCGCGAGCGTCGCGGTCACCGGCGACGTCCGCCCGGCGAGGATGTCCTCGACGAGCTTCGCGCGAGCCGCGGCCGGCACGGTCGTGTCGAACAGCGTCCGACGCACCTCGCGCTGCCCGGCGAGCGCGCGCGAGAAGCGGAAGAGCTCCTCCTCGACGCGGGCCAGGGAGCCGTCGGCCTCGGCCGTGGCGAGCACCGCGTGGAACGCGAGGTGCTCGGTCGCCTCGGTCAGGTCCTCGTCGGCCGACCAGCGCGACCGGACGAGCCCCTGGGCCGCGTCGACGACCCGGGGGTCGGCAGCGGCGAGCAGGCGCCCGACGAGCCCGGCCTTGGCGTCGCCGTCGATCGACGGGTCGGCCAGCGTCCGGCGCAGGGAGCCGGAGGAGTCCAGCGCGTCGACCAGGGCGAACAGCTGCTCGCCGAGCTCCGACGAGTGCGCACCGGCAGCATCGAGGACCGGCTCCCACCGCTCCTCCGCCGCCGCCAGCGACGCCCGACTCGTCCCGCGCATCAGTTCCCCTTACCTGCGTCCGCCGTGCTGGCGGTGTTGGCGGCGAGCTCGTCGAGGAACCGGTCGACGACGCGCGACTGGCGCACCTCGTCCTCCAGGGCCTCGCCGACGATCTTCGACGCGAGCTCCGTCGCGAGGGTCCCGACGTCCTGCTTGAGCTGGACGGCGGCCTGCTGACGCTCGGCCTCGATCTGGCGGTGCGCGGTCTCCGTGAGGCGAGCGGCCTCCTCGGAGGCCTTGGTGCGCGCCTCGGCGACGATCTGGCTGCCCTCGCCGCGCGCCTCCTCGCGGATGCGGGCGGCCTCGGTGCGGGCCTCCTGCAGCTGCGCCTGGTACTCGTCGCGAGCGGCTGCGGCCTCGGCCTGGGCCAGCTCGGCCTTGGCCAGACCGCCCTCGATCTTGGCGGTGCGCTCGTCGAGGATCGCCTGGAACTTCGGGAGCGCGTACTTGTAGAACGCGATCGCGATGATCAGCAGGACGACCGCCGACCAGAAGATGTCGTACGGAGCGGGGATGATCAGGTCGATGCCCTGGACCTCCTCGCTCCCCTCCGCGGCCGTCACGAAGGCCGCGGGGAGCGCGGCGAGGCTCACGGGAAGAGGAAGCCCGTGATCAGGCCGAGGAGGCCGAGGACCTCGACGAAGCCGATACCGATGAACATCGTCGTGCGCAGCTGGCCGGCGACCTCGGGCTGACGGGCGATGCCCTCGATCGTCTTGCCGATGAGGATGCCCAGACCGATACCGGGGCCGATGACGGCGAGGCCGTAGCCGACGGTCGCGATGTTGCCCGAGACGGCGTCCGCCGCCGCGAGGATGGTGCTGGTGTCCGCAAGAGCCACGGTTGCTCGTTCCTTCCGTTGGGTACCCGACCGGTCGGCCGGCTACTCGATCGTGGGGTGAGGACCGCGGGGGCCCTCGGGGGTGGGGACGACGGTCAGTGTTCCTCTTCGACCGACAGGCTGATGTAGACGGCCGTCAGGACGACGAAGATGTACGCCTGCAGCGCCGCGACGAACGCCTCGAACAGCGTCATCGCGAAGCCCGCGGCGAAGGTGAGGGCGCCGAACGCCTTCATGGCGGGCGCGGCCTCGAAGATGAAGAACTGCGTGGCCGAGAAGCAGAGCACGAGCATGAGGTGCCCGGCGACCATGTTGGCCATGAGTCGGATCGCCAGCGTGGCGGGCCGGATGATGAAGACCGTGAGGAACTCGATCGGCGTCAGCAGCACGTACATGAACCACGGGACGCCCGGGGGGAACAGGCTCGCCTTGAGGAAGCCGCCCACGCCGTGCGCCTTGACGCCGGCGCCGAGGTACATGACGTAGACCCACAGCGCGAGGACGACCGGCAGGCCGATCAGCGCGGTGCCGGCGATGTTGATGCCGGGGATGATGCCGGTGATGTTGAACGCGAGGATCGCGAAGAACAGCGTCGTCAGCAGGGGCACGTACTTGCGCGCGCGGTCCTTGCCGAGGATCTCCTCCGCGACGTTGACGCGGACGAAGTCGAGCAGCAGCTCGATGACGTTCTGGAAGCGGTCCGGCACCAGCTTGGCCCGGCGGGCCGCGACGACCATGACCACGACGAGCACCAGCGAGACGAGCAGACGCACCAGCTCGATCCGGTTCAGCTCGAAGAGGGTGCCCTCGAACAGGACCGGCGGCGGGAAGAAGTCGGTGATCGACGGCGGGTGGAATCCACCGCTCTCGCCCTCGTGCGTGGCGAACGGCGCGATCATCGCGAGGCTGGACAGAGCGAGCTCCTGGTGGTCGTGATGCACCGCGGCCCGCGTCGTCGTGGGCATGCGAGCGGCACCTGGCCGTCATGGATGGCAGGAAGCCTAACCTATGAATCCGCCGCTCCTGCACCGGCGTCCGCCCTCCCGGGGGGCCCTTCGACCCATCCGGCGGAGCGTGCCCGCGTGGCGGGTCCGGACGGGCCCGGACGACGTCCGGCCGCCGCCGCGCGCGAGGCGCGCGAGCGGTGGGGAGCGGGCGTCAGGCGGAGGGCTCGACGTACGGGACGCGCCCGCGCGAGACCGCCCGGTAGTCCAGGTACGCCGACCCGAGGACGCCCGCCGCGAGCACCGCGGCGAGGACCGGCTTCGAGTAGAAGTCGAGGTCGCGGATGAGCGCGAGGACGACGATCACGACGATCACCTTGCCGAGCCACGCACCCATGACGACGGCCGCCATCTTCTGCGGCGACGAGTGCGACGTGGCGAGCATCGACACGACGGTGGTGCCCGAGAACACGAGCGCGAGCCCGACGCCGATGAGCGCGCCCCACACCCCGGGCAGGCCTGCGACGAGCCAGCCGATGCCGACGCCGAGGACGGTGAGCGCACCGAGGAGCAGGAGCGTGTCGCGCAGGGCGGTGCGGAAGACGGCGTCCGCCGCGGCGCTCGTGCCGCCGGGCTGCCGCGCGGGGGTGGTCGTGGCGGGCTCGGGGACGTCGGGGCGGTCGGCCGGGTCGGTCGTCACGGTGTCTCCAGGGGTGGGGCGGTGGACCGGTCCCGCAGGGGACCGAGGGTGAGCAGGGTCGCGGCCAGCACGCCGACGCCGAACGCGACGAGGACGGCGGTCGTCGACCACACGACGAGCGCGGCGACGCCGAACGCGAAGACGCCCGTCCAGACGTACATGATCGCGACCGAGCGCCGGTGCGAGTGGCCGAGCGCGAGCAGGCGGTGGTGCAGGTGCATGCGGTCGGGGTGGAACGGCGACTTCCCCTGGCCGACGCGCCGCAGGACGGCGAGGGCCATGTCGAGCAGGGGCAGCACGAGCACCGCGAACGGCAGCAGCATCGGCAGGTAGGCGGGAAACTTCTGCCGGTCCATGACGCTCTCGAGCTCGATCTGGCCCGTGATGACGATCGCGGCGGCGGACATGACGAAGCCCAGCAGCATCGACCCGGAGTCGCCCATGAAGATGCGCGCCGGGTACAGGTTGTGCGGCAGGAAGCCCAGGCAGGCGCCGACGAGGACGGCGAGCACGAGCGTCGCGAGGCTCGCGTAGTCGTCGCGCCGGACGTCGACGATGAGCTGGTACGAGTAGAGGAAGAAGGCGGCGCCGCCGATCGCGAGCACGCCCGCGGCGAGGCCGTCGAGCCCGTCGACGAAGTTCACGGCGTTCATCGCGACCACGACGGTGAGGATCGTGATGACGACCCAGGTGCGGTTCGACAGCAGCGTCGTGCCGGCGATGGGCAGCTGGTAGAGGATCACGCCCTGCCAGGTGAGGAACCCGGCGGCGAGCACCTGGCCGATGAGCTTGGTGAGCCAGTCGAGGTCCCAGATGTCGTCGGCGACGCCGAGCGCGACCACGAGCGCCGCTCCCCCGACGATGCCGACGATCGGGTGCGGGTTGTCGTACACCCCCGCGAGGAACGGCATGCGGCTCGAGACGAGCAGCGCGACGAGGATGCCGACGAACATCGCCATCCCGCCGAGCCGCGGGGTCGGGATCGCGTGCACGTCACGCGTGCGGACGGCGGTGATCGCGCCCCACCGCAGCGCGCACCATCGTGCGAGCGGCGTCATGAGGAACGTGACCGAGGCCGCGACGAACAGCGCCAGGAGGTAGACCCTCACGGGCCGGGCTCCGCGGGCGGGGCAGGCGGCTCGACGGCGGCGACCTCCGCGAGCTGCTCGAGCGTGAGCGCGCCGGCGCGCACGAGCCGCAGCGTCGGACCCGTGGCGTCGACGATCGTCGAGGCCACCTGACCGGGCGCGTCACCCGCGTCGAGGTAGACGGCGACGGCGTCGCCGAGCTGGTCGAAGGCGTCCTGCGCGGTGACCGCGGCCGGCGACCCCGTCCTGTTCGCGCTCGACACGGCCATCGGGCCGGTGCGGCGCAGCAGCGCGAGCGCGCTCGGGTGGTCGGGCACGCGCAGCGCGACCGTGCCGTGCGTCTCGCCCAGGTCCCACGCGAGGGACGGCTGGGCGCGCACGATGAGCGTGAGCCCGCCGGGCCAGAACGCCTCCGCGAGGGCGCGCGCCTCCGCCGAGACCTCGGTCGCGAGGCCGTCGAGCGTGCGGACGTCGGGCATGAGCACGGGCGGCGGCATCTGCCGGCCGCGGCCCTTCGCGTCGAGCAGGGCCTGCACCGCGGGCGGGGTGAAGGCGTCGGCGCCGATGCCGTAGACGGTGTCCGTCGGCAGCACGACGAGGGCGCCGCGGGAGACCGCAGCGACCGCCTCGTCGATCGCGGGACCCCAGGTGGACGGATCGGACGCCGGCAGGATGCGCTCGCTCACGAGGGGGAGTCTCCCACGTCCGGCTGTCCGTCCAGGACGGTCCCGGCCGGGGTCGAGGGGACGTCCGACGCCCCCGTGCCCGGGCCTCGGCGCGCGACGAGCATGCGGGGCCGGCCCGTGAGGTCCGGGCGGCTGGACACGTCGACGAACCCGCCGGTCGCGTGCGCGACGTCGCGGGC
>NZ_JAAXOY010000340.1 GCF_012396155.1 Cellulomonas septica
CTCGCCGACCTCGTCGCCGCCGCACCGGCACCCGTCCCCGACACCGAGCCCGACCCGGCGCAGGCCGAGGCGGTCGCGGCGCTCACGGCCCGCGAGCGCGACGTGCTCGCGTGCCTCGGTGCGGGGATGTCGAACGCCGACGTCGCCGCGGCGCTCGTCATCACGGAGTCCACCGCGAAGACGCACGTCAGCCGCGTGCTCGCGAAGCTCGGGTGCGCGTCGCGCGTGCAGGCGGCGCTCGTCGCCGTCGAGGCGGGCGTGGTCCGCGACTAGCCGGCGTCGACTGGGACCGGCACGCGTCGTCCGCGACCAGCGGGCCCCCTTCTCCGACCTGCGGGCGTCGCCCGCCAGGAGTCGCGAGGCGACCCGGCCGGTCACGCGTCCGCCCACGCCTCCCGGGCCGTGCGGACGGTGCGGCCGATGCGGGCCGACTCCTCGATCGCGAGGCCGAGCAGGTGGTCCTGGCAGCCGTCGGCGAGCGGGTACGGCGGCGGGCCGTCGCCGCGCACCCACGCGCCGGTTCCGGCGAGCAGGGTCGCCGCCGCGACGTCGTCGTCGGCCAGCCGGGCGCCGTCGAACGGGTTCCGGTACAGGACGCGTCCGTCGAGGCTCACGTGCTCCAGGTCGAACCCGTCGAGGTCCTGCTCGACGCCGGACATGCGCCGGACCAGCGACGACGTCACGACGGTCCGCTCGTCGACCCACCGCGTGAGGCGGTCGTCGACGAGCTCGCCGTGCGAGCCGCGGACCACGATCCGGTTGGTGCGCAGGGGGTTGTGCCACTGGTTCTCGGTGAAGTCGTACAGCGCGGTGCGCCCGCCGCCGAAGTCGAGCGTCGCGAGGATCGACCAGCGGTCGCGCGGCTCGGTCTCGCCCGTCCAGCCGTCGCGGCTCCTCGGGTCGAGCAGCGGTGCGGTCGTCGAGACGGCGTGCACGTCGACCTCACCGCGTCCCGCCCCGAGCAGCCGCCGGACGAGGCCGACCGCGTGGTACAGGTGCGTCGACGAGATCTGCACGCTCGTCGGCGTCCCGAACAGCCCTTCGTCGACGAGTGCGATCCGCGCCTGGTGCTGCGGCATCGACGGGCTGTGCTCGGCGACCTGGACCAGCCCGGACGCGCCCACGTCGGCCCACAGCGCCCGCAGGCCGTCGGCGTCGGGGGCCGGCGGCGTCTCGGCGAGCACGGGCACACCCAGCCCGACGAGCTCGCGCGTCGCCTCGGGGGTGACGGGCCACGGCACGGAGACGACGACGAAGTCCGGCCGGTCGGCGACGAGATCGGGGATGGTGCGGACCGTCGGCACCTGCCACGCCCGCTCGACCTCGGCACCGCGCTCGGCGGTCCGCGTCACGACCCCGACGCACCGGAACCTGTCCGGCATGAGCCGCGCCGCGCGGAGGAAGAACTCTGCGCGCCACCCGCTGCCGACGACCCCGAACGTGACCGGTCCACCGTTGCCCATGCGCCCGCCTCTCCGTCGACCCGGAACGCCCGAGGCTAACCCGCCCGCACCTCCTCGGCGCGCGACCCGGGCCCGGGTACCGCTCGGGTGCGACCGACGGTCCTCGTGCCCGGGTCGACGGCGACCTCGCGGTCAGGCGCGCGCGGCGCGGAACGTGTCGACCAGCGGCACGGTCGGGCGGCCGACGAGCGTACGCAGGTCCGCGGTCGCGTCGGCCAGGTCGCCGCGCGCGATGCCCTCGTCCATCGTCAGCAGGAACCCGATCGTGCCCTCGTCCAGCCCCGCGCCCTCGAGGATCGCCCGGTGCTCCTCGGGCGACACCGCGCGGTGCTCGACGGGCCGGCCGAGCGCCTCGGCGGCGGCTGCCGCGAGCTCGTCGTGCGTCCACGCGACGTCGCCGCTGAGCTCGTAGACGTGCCCGTCGTGCCCGTCGGTGGACACGACGACGGCGGCGGCCTCGGCGTAGTCGTCGCGCGGTGCGGAGGCGACCCGTCCGCCCGCGGTGCTCGAGACGACGACGCCCGTGGCGGCCGCCTGCTCCAGGACGGGCAGGTAGTTCTCCGAGTACCAGTTGTTGCGCAGGACCGTCCACGTGAGGCCCGACGCGCGCAGCACCTCCTCGGTCGCGCGGTGCTCGACGGCGAGCGGCAGGGGCGTCGTGTCGGCGTGCGGGGCGCTCGTGTAGACGACGCGACCCACGCCCGCCGCGGCGGCGGCCTCGATCGCGCGCGTGTGCTGCGGGACGCGCTGACCGACCTCGCTGCCGGACACCAGCAGGACGACGTCGGCGCCCTCGAACGCGGCGGTCAGCGTGGCGGGGTCGTCGAAGTCGGCGACGGTCGTGCGGACCCCGCGCGCGGCGAGGTCGGCGAGGCGGTCGACGGACCGGCCCGTCGCGACGACGTCCTGCGCGGGCACGCCGCGGTCGAGCAGGCGGTCGACGACGAGGCGGCCGAGGTGGCCGGTGGCTCCGGTGACGACGATCGACATGGTGGTCCTCTCGGTGGCCCGGTGGCCCGGGCGGCGGGTGTGTCCTCGTCGTCAACCGGGCCTCGTCGGTGCACCTTCCCGTCCGGAGGTACCCACTTCGACGTAAGGTACGGACGTGACGGTAAGCAACGAGGTCAGCGTGATGGACCGGCTCCTGACGGACGGCGTCCTGGCATCGGCGTGCCCCAGCCGGGTCCTGCTCGACCACGTGACGAGCAAGTGGGGCGTCCTGCTGCTGGTCGCGCTGTCGGAGCGGTCGATGCGGTGGGGCGAGCTCCGTCGGGTCGTCGAGGGCATCAGCGAGAAGATGCTGGCCCAGACGCTGCGGACCCTCGAGGCCGACGGCCTCGTGCACCGCGAGGTCACGGGCACCGTCCCGCCGCGCGTCGACTACTCCCTCACCCCGCTCGGCGACGAGCTCGTCGCGCGCCTGCTCCCGCTCATGGCGTGGGTCGCCGACCACGCCGACGCGATCGTCGGGGACGCCGCGACACGCTGAGGGCGAGCGCACGTCACCGGCGCGGTGGCTGCGGCGCCCCCGGTCGAGGTGCGAAGGTTCCGTCCACAGCACCGCCGCTGTCGTCGAAAGGGCCCCGCACCATGTCCGTCTCCGCCGTCAACGTCCCGGTCGCGCTCGTGCGGTTCGCGATCGCCACGCTGGCGCTCATCGGGACCCACGAGATCTGGCTCGACGGCGACCTCGACGGGCTCGTCTACTTCACCAACCAGTCGGGCCTGATGCTCGCGGTCGTGATGATCTGGGCCGGGTTCGCGTCGCTGCTCGGTCGCCCGCAGCCGCCCGCGTGGCTCAAGGGCGGCGTCACGCTGTTCCTCGCGATCACGGGCCTGATCTCGTACTTCGTGCTGGCGCCGGAGGCCGCCGACGCCCCGGCGGTCGCGTTCGGGCTGACGTCGGGCACCATCGAGCACGAGATCACGCCGATCGCGGCGTTCCTCGACTTCGTCCTGCTCGACGCGCACCGCCGGCTGCGGCTGCGGCACGCCGCGTACTGGCTCGGCTGGTTGCTCGCGTACTGCGTGTTCGCGACGGTCCGCGGGCTGGTCTGGGACCTCGGCTACCCGTACGGGTTCATCGACCTCGGCGAGCTCGGCTGGGGCGGCCTCGCGCTGAACGTCGCGATCTACGGCGTGGGGTTCTACGTGCTGGGTCTCGCCCTGGTCGGGATCGACCGCGTGCTCCCCCCGCGCGCACTCCTGGGCCGGCCGGCTCCCGACCGGCCCCGCGCCACGGCCGACTCCGCCGACGCGCCGGTCCACGCCTGACGGGACGACACGCCGGGCGACCCGGGCGGGCG
>NZ_JAAXOY010000341.1 GCF_012396155.1 Cellulomonas septica
CGCTCGCCACGACCGGCTCCACCGCGCTGCCGCTCGCGGTCGGCGCCGGTGTGCTGGTCGCCGCCGGCGGCGTGCTGCTGGCGCTGCGCCACCGTCGTCGTCCGAGCGGTTCGGACGCCTGACCGAGCACGACCCGGGCCGCTGACGGCCCGTGACGAGACCGCCGGACCTGGCGACGTCCCCGTGGCAGGAGGGGGCGCAGGTCCGGCGGTTTCGTCCTGTGCGGCGGATGCCGTAACATAGTCCGTTGGGTGTGTGCGCCCAGTTGGCTGACTGTGGTCCCGCGATCGTGGGGCTCCTGACAGCCGTCGCGCCACGGTCGACCCGTCGTCCTCGACACGGGCAGGCCTCGGTGCGGTCCGGGCCTTCGCACTCTCCACGAACGCCGGTCCCGCTCCCGCACGCGCGGGGGCCACGGCCGACGTGGGCTGAACAAGACCAGGACCGACAGTTAGCGGAGGACATGGCGAAGAAGGACGGTGTCATCGAGATCGAGGGCAGCGTCGTGGAGGCTCTGCCGAACGCGATGTTCCGCGTGGAGCTCACGAACGGCCACAAGGTGCTCGCCCACATCTCGGGCAAGATGCGTCAGCACTACATCCGGATCCTCCCCGAGGACCGGGTGGTCGTCGAGCTGAGCCCGTACGACCTGTCCCGCGGTCGGATCGTCTACCGCTACAAGTAACCACCACTCGAACACGCCGTCACGCCCCGGGGGAGCCCGTGGGTCAGCGGCGGCGGAGGAATCAACGCGATGAAGGTCAAGCCCAGCGTCAAGAAGATCTGCGACAAGTGCAAGGTGATCCGCCGGCACGGTCGCGTCCAGGTGATCTGCGAGAACCTGCGCCACAAGCAGCGCCAGGGCTGACGCCCTGACGGTGCGCCACGGGTCCGTCCCGCGGAGCACGTCGAGCAGCACCACCGGTCCCGCACGGGACCATCGGCCCCGGGCAGGGGCCGGCAAGCGCACCGCCACTCCGGACGGTGCCGGGCAGCAGCCCGGTCCGGACCGGCGAACCCTCGGTCGGAGGCCGGGGCCCGCAGCACGCGGGAAGGCGGTGCGGAAGACCTCCGACGCAGTTCAGGAGCCACCAGGCACATGGCACGTCTCATCGGCGTCGACCTCCCCCGCGAGAAGCGGCTGGAGATCGCGCTCACCTACATCTACGGGGTCGGTCGCACGCGCGCCCAGCAGACCCTCGCCGCCACGGGCATCAGCCCCGACGTCCGCGTGAAGGACCTCGGGGACACCGAGCTCGTCGCGCTGCGTGACTACCTCGAGGGCAACTTCAAGCTCGAGGGTGACCTCCGCCGTGAGGTCGCCGCGGACATCCGCCGCAAGGTCGAGATCGGCTGCTACGAGGGCCTCCGCCACCGCCGTGGCCTTCCCGTGCGCGGTCAGCGCACGAAGACCAACGCGCGCACCCGCAAGGGCCCGAAGCGCACCGTCGCCGGCAAGAAGAAGGCCGGGCGCAAGTAACCCGCACGTCCCGCGAGGACCGCGCCTCACGGCGAGAGGTCCCGGGACGTCGGCACACGCAGCCTGACGACCACGAGAGAAGAAGCAGATGCCTCCCAAGACCCGCAGTTCCGTGCGCAAGCCGCGCCGCAAGGAGAAGAAGAACGTCTCCCACGGCCAGGCGCACATCAAGAGCACGTTCAACAACACGATCGTCTCCATCACGGACCCGTCCGGCGCCGTGATCGCGTGGGCGTCCTCCGGCCAGGTCGGCTTCAAGGGCTCGCGCAAGTCGACGCCCTTCGCCGCGCAGCTCGCCGCCGAGGCCGCCGCGCGTCGTGCCCAGGAGCACGGCATGCGCAAGGTCGACGTCTTCGTCAAGGGCCCGGGCTCGGGCCGTGAGACCGCGATCCGCTCGCTCCAGGCGACGGGCCTCGAGGTCGGCTCGATCCAGGACGTGACGCCCCAGGCGCACAACGGCTGCCGCCCGCCGAAGCGCCGCCGCGTCTGACCCTCGGCTCGGCCGTGGCCGGTGCTCGCGTCGTCGACGCACCGGCCACGGCGTGACTCGTCCGACCGGTCATGCGGACCGAGGCATGGCCGTCACGCAGTACTGCGGAGCGTCATATGGCGGACGCCCGCTGAGAGGAAACCCACCGTGCTCATCGCACAGCGCCCCACCCTGACCGAAGAGGTCATCTCGGAGAACCGCTCGCGGTTCTCCATCGAGCCGCTCGAGCCCGGCTTCGGCTACACGCTCGGCAACTCGCTGCGCCGGACGCTGCTGTCCTCCATCCCCGGTGCCGCCGTCACCTCCATCCGGATCGACGGCGTGCTGCACGAGTTCTCCACCGTGCCGGGTGTCAAGGAGGACGTCACCGAGATCATCCTCAACATCAAGAACCTCGTCGTCTCCTCGGAGAACGACGAGCCGGTCGTGATGTACCTGCGCAAGCAGGGGTCGGGTGTCGTCACCGCCGCGGACATCGTGCCGCCGGCCGGGGTCGAGGTGCACAACCCCGACCTGCACCTGGCGACGCTGAACGACAAGGGCAAGCTGGAGATCGAGCTCACGGTCGAGCGCGGCCGCGGCTACGTCTCCGCCGCCCAGAACAAGTCGTTCGACGCGGAGATCGGCCGGATCCCGGTCGACTCGATCTACTCGCCGGTCCTCAAGGTGACCTACAAGGTCGAGGCCACGCGTGTCGAGCAGCGGACCGACTTCGACAAGCTCGTCGTCGACGTCGAGACGAAGGCCGCGATCAGCCCGCGCGACGCGCTCGCGTCCGCCGGCAAGACGCTGGTCGAGCTGTTCGGCCTGGCCCGTGAGCTCAACGTCGAGGCGGAGGGGATCGAGATCGGCCCGTCGCCGACCGACGCCGCGCTCGCCGCGGACCTCGCGCTGCCGATCGAGGACCTGCAGCTGACGATCCGCTCGTACAACTGCCTCAAGCGTGAGGGCATCCACTCCGTGGGTGAGCTCGTGGCGCGCAGCGAGGCCGACCTCCTGGACATCCGCAACTTCGGTGCGAAGTCCATCACCGAGGTCAAGGAGAAGCTGGCCGAGCTCGGCCTGACCCTCAAGGACAGCCCGCTCGACTTCGACCCGACCGCGTCGGCCTTCTACGGCGACGACGAGGGCGACTTCGTCGAGGACGAGCAGTACTGACGCCGGGGAACGCGCGCCGGGCCTGAACGGTCCGGTGCGCGTCGCCGATCACTGGAACTCAAGGAGTAGATCATGCCCACGCCCACCAAGGGTCCCCGGCTCGGTGGCGGACCGGCGCACGAGCGTCTGATCCTCGCGAACCTCGCGACGCAGCTGTTCGAGCACAAGCGGATCACGACGACCGAGGCCAAGGCCAAGCGCCTGCGCCCGCTCGCCGAGCGCCTCATCACGTTCGCGAAGCGCGGCGACCTGCACGCCCGCCGCCGTGTCCTGACGGTCGTCAAGGACAAGGGTGTCGTGCACACCCTGTTCACCGAGATCGCGCCGGCCGTCGCCGAGCGTCAGGGTGGCTACACGCGCATCACGAAGATCGGTCCGCGCAAGGGCGACAACGCGCCCATGGCCGTGATCGAGCTCGTGCTCGAGCCGCTGTCGCCGAAGCAGGCCGTCGTCAAGGAGGCCACGAAGGCCACCGCGAAGGCCGCGCCGAAGGCGGAGAAGAAGGCCGACGAGGCGCCCGCCGCCGAGGTCGAGACGACCGACGCCGAGGCGACCGAGGCTCCGGCCGAGGACACCACCGCGGCGACCGAGGGCGACGCCGAGAAGGCCTGACCCTCCCGCAGCACCGACGAGAGGCCCGGAACCGCGCAGGTTCCG
>NZ_JAAXOY010000342.1 GCF_012396155.1 Cellulomonas septica
GAGGTGCCGGGGCGGCTCGTCGTCCCGTCGCTGGACCTCGCGGCGGGCGCGAAGGTGCTGGTCAGCGGGCCGAACGGTGCCGGGAAGTCGACGCTGCTGCACCTGCTCGCGGGCGATCTGGCGCCGTCGCGCGGATCCGTGCAGCGGGCCCGTGGGGTCGAGGTCGCGCTGCTCGAGCAGGACGTGGGCCTCGCCGACGACGCGCGCACGCCCCGTGCCCTCTACGACGCCGTGACAGCCGACCTGCCCGCCCCGGTGCGGCTCGTCGACCTCGGGCTCGTCGCACCGCGCGACGTCGACCGGCCGCTGCGGGAGCTGTCCGTGGGGCAGCGTCGACGCGTCGTGCTCGCGCTGCTCGTCGCCCGGACGCCCGGGGTGCTGCTGCTCGACGAGCCGACCAACCACGTGTCTGTCCGGCTCGCCGACGAGCTCGTCGACGCGCTCGACGTGTCGCCCGGCGCCGTCGTCGTCGCGACGCACGACCGGTGGCTGCGGCGACGCTGGACGGGCACGCACCTCGTCGTGCGGGACGGACGTGCGCGCTGGGCCGACGCCCCTACAGTGGCCGGATGAGCGAGACGGCCGGGTCCGGGGACGTGCACGAGGCGGCCGGGGGTGCGGCGCGCGAGGTGTCCGAGGCGCGCGACGTGTCCGACGGGGAGCGGCGCTCGGCGTCGGCGCTCGAGGCGTCCGGCATCGGGTACACGATCACGCGGCACGGTCCCGTGCGGTCGCTCGCCGAGGCCGCCGCCGCGCGGGGCGTCGAGCCCGCCGACATCGTCAAGACGATCGTCGTGCGGCGCGGCGACGACGACTTCCTGTTCGTCCTCGTGCCCGGGGACCGGACCATCTCGTGGCCCAAGCTGCGCGCCCTGCTCGGCGTGAGCCGGCTCTCGATGCCCGACGCGGCGACCGCGCGCGACGTGACCGGCTACGAGCGCGGCACGATCACGCCCTTCGGGTCCCTGACGGCCTGGCCCGTGGTCGCCGACTCGCGCGTCCCGGACCGGTCGGTGTCGATCGGGGCGGGCGCGCACGGCGTCGCGGCGACGGTCGACGGCGCGGACCTGGTGCGCGCGCTGGACGCGACCGTGGCCGACGTGACGGAGCCGGAGGGCTGACCGCACGTTGACCGTCTCGGGGAGTTCCTGTGACGACCCTTGACTCAGGTTGTACAGGCGTCCGACTCAGCCTTGACCTGCCACGTCGAGCGGTCGATTCTTGACGAACACCGCGGAACGGATGCGGCGCGCGGGGAACGTATGCAGGCCGACGGCCGTTGGTGCTCTCGAGTGGCGGCGTCGGAGATGGCGTATACCGTCGTCAGGCCGCCGGGCCCCCTGGTCCGGACGTGCAGGAGTGAGGAGCCATGGAGCTGATCGACCACACCGCCGCCGCCGGGACGATCCGGGTCGACGAGCAGGACGGCCGCACGGTCGTCGTCCTCGTCGGCGAGGTCGACGCCGCGCTGCGCGACGAGGCCAGCGCGACCATGGCCCGCGCCCTCATCAGCGGTGACCCCGTCGTGGTCGACACCACGCACGCCACGTTCATCGACTCCTCCGGCATCGCGTTCGTCCTCCAGCTGCACCTCGCGGCACGCGAAGCCGGCATCCCCGTGACGCTGCAGGACCCGCACCGCGTGCTGCGCGACGTGCTCGAGATGATCGGCATGGGCGACGAGTTCGCCGCCGAGCCGCCCCTCGCGGTGCCCGAGCCCGCCTGACCCGCCGACCGCGCTCGAGGCGCGGCTGACCCGTCGACCGCGCGGCGGGCGCGAGCCGTCCACAGCCCGGGATCACACGGCGGCGTCCACGACGCTCCGGACCGCCTGGGCCGTCGTGTCGGACGCGGCGGTTAGCGTCCTCGGCATGCGGATCCTGCACACCTCCGACTGGCACCTCGGTCGGACGCTGCACGGGGTCGACCTCCTCGACCACCAGGCGGCGTACCTCGACCACCTGGTCGACGTCGTGCGCGCCGAGTCCGTCGCGGCCGTCGTCGTCGCCGGTGACGTGTACGACCGCGCGATCCCGCCCGTGGAGGCCGTGAGCCTGCTGTCCGACACGCTCGCCCGGCTGTCGGAGCACACCACCGTCGTCGTGACGTCGGGCAACCACGACTCCGCGACCCGCCTCGGCTTCGGGTCGGCGCTCATGCGCGAGCGCGTCCGGCTGCGCACCCGCGTCGCCGGTCTGCACGAGCCCGTCGCGCTCGGGTCCGACGACGGCGAGCTGCTCGTCTACGGCCTGCCGTACCTCGACCCCGACACCGTGCGCGGTGCGCTGACCGAGGACGGCCCCGACGGCGAGCGGCGCGTGCCGGCGCGGTCGCACGAGGCCGTCGTCGGCGCCGCGATGCGCCGAGTGCGGGCCGACGTCGACGCACGCCGCTCGGCCCGTCGGGGGCGGCGGGTCCGCAGCGTCGTCGCGGCGCACGCGTTCGTCGTGGGCGGCGTGGCCAGCGAGTCCGAGCGCGACCTCGCGGTCGGCGGTGTCGAGCACGTCCCCGCTGGTGCGTTCGCCGGCGTCGACTACGTGGCGCTCGGCCACCTGCACGGCCCGCAGCGGGTCGCCGGTCCCGACGGCACCACGCTGCGGTACTCCGGGTCGCCGCTCGCGTACTCGTTCTCCGAGCTGCGGCACACCAAGTCGACCGCGCTGGTCGACCTCTCCGGCGAGCAGCCGTCCGTCGAGCTCGTGCCCGCGCCCGTCGCGCGCCGGCTCGCGGAGGTCACGGGCACGCTGGACGACCTGCTCGGCGCCGCGGGCGAGCCGCACGTCGACGACTGGGTGCGCGTCACCGTGACCGACGCGCACCGCCCGACCGACCTCTACCGCCGCGTCACGCAGCGGTTCCCGCACGCTCTGGTCGTCCAGCACCGTGCGCCCGAGCAGGTGCGGTCGACGGGCGCGGCGCTCGTGACCGCGGCGCACGACCCGGTCGACGTCGCCGCGCAGTTCGTCCGGCACGTGACGGGCGCCGACGCCACCGACGTCGAGATCGACGTCCTGCGCCGGGCGTACGAGGACGTGCTGGCCGCGGAGCGGAGCGCCTGATGCAGCTGCGCACGCTCACCGTGCAGGCCCTCGGGCCGTTCGCCGGCCGGCACACCGTCGACTTCGCCGCGCTCGCCGCGTCGGGGCTGTTCCTGCTCGACGGCCCGACCGGGTCGGGCAAGTCGACCCTGATCGACGCCGTGGTGTTCGCGCTCTACGGCAAGGTCGCGTCCGCCGACGCGAGCGACGACCGGCTGCGGTCCGCCTACGCCGCCGACGACGTCCCGACGGTCGTCGACCTGACCTTCGAGGTCGCGTCGGGCGTCTACCGGGTGCGGCGCAGCCCCGGCTACGACCGTCCCAAGAAGCGCGGCACCGGGACCGTGCGGCAGCAGCCGTCCATCACCCTGTGGCGGCTCGCGCCCGACGACGACGGCAGCGGCGACCTCGACGACGTCCCGACCGGCGAGGTGCTGTCGACCCGCCTGGACGAGGCCGGCGCCGAGCTGCAGCGCGTGGTCGGGCTCGACCGCACCCAGTTCGTGCAGACGATCGTGCTGCCGCAGGGCGAGTTCGCGCGGTTCCTGCGCGCCGACCCCGAGCAGCGCCGCGGCCTCCTGCAGAAGATCTTCGGGACCGAGGTGTACGACCGGATCGGCCGGCGGCTCGTCGAGCTGCGGCGCGAGTCGGCCGAGGCCGTGACGACCGCGCGCGCGGGCCTCACCACCGCCGCGGCGCACCTCGTGGGCGCCG
>NZ_JAAXOY010000343.1 GCF_012396155.1 Cellulomonas septica
GTCCGGGCCCGGTGCGCGCGGCTGAGCGTCCCGACCGACGGGGAGCCGTTGCGGCTGACGCTCAGCGCGGGGGTCGCGACCCTGGCGCCCGGCGGCTCGGCCGACGACATGCTGCGTGCCGCCGACCACGCGATGTACGCGGCGAAGGACGCCGGCCGCGACCAGGTGGTCCGTGCGGCGGAGCCGTCGACGGCGGAGCCGTCGCACCGCTGACGCTCACCGGAGAGCGCCCCGACCGCCGGTCGGCGAGGAGGAGCGCCTCAGGCCCACTCGAGGAACGGGTCGCCCGCCGACACGGTGTCACCCGGCTGGGCGTGCCGTGACAACGTGCCCGCCTGCGCGTCCAGCGCGACGACCGGGCACACGGACGACCGGCCCCCGGCCTCGACGGCGGCCGGGTCCCACGTGACGAGGACCTGGCCGGCGACGACCGCGTCGCCCTCCGCGACGAGCAGCGTGAACCCCTCCCCGCCGAGCTGCACGGTGTTGATGCCGAGGTGCACCAGCACGCCGCGCCCGTCGGCGGTCTCGAGGACGAAGGCGTGGGCGTGGAGCTTCGCGACGGTGCCGTCGACGGGTGCGACGACCTCGGCGGGCGCGTCCCGCCGGGGGTCGACGGCGAGGCCCGGGCCGACGTACTCGCCCGCGAACACCGGGTCGTCGACCTCCGTCATCGCGACGACGCGTCCGGCGACGGGCGCGAGGATCGGCAGGGCCATCAGCGCAGGTCCTCGATGTCGGAGGCCAGCGTGTCGGCCTCGGGCCCGACGACGACCTGCACGGCGACGCCCGAGCGGACGACGGCGATCGCCCCGGCGGCCTTGAGCGCGGCGTCGTCGACGCGCGACGGGTCCTCGACCTCGACGCGCAGCCGCGTCACGCACGGCTCCAGGTCGAGGACGTTCGCGTCGCCGCCGAGCGCCGCGAGGATCTGCGCTGCCTTGCTCATCGTGGTGCTCCTTCGTCCGGGCGCCGGTCGGGGACCGGCGGGGTCACATCAGGTCGTCGAGGTCCGTGGCGATCGTGTCGGCGTTCGGGCCGACGACGACCTGCACGACACGGCCCGAGATCATCACACCGAACGCGCCCGCGGCACGCAGGGCGGCCGCGTCGACGCGGGCGGTGTCCCGGACCAGCGAGCGCAGCCGGGTCGTGCAGGGCTCGATCTCGTCGATGTTCTCGACGCCGCCGAGCGCGGCCAGGATCGCCGCGGCCTGCTCCATGCCTTCCGGTCTCATGGCCGTTCTCCTCGTGCTGCCGTGGCGGCGGGAGCGTGCCGCGTCGTCGTGGGGGGCGTCGCCGGGTCGACGGCGGGGGTCGGGACGTCGGTGCGGGCGCCGTCGTCGCCGTCGGGCGCACGCCGGCGCGGCACGAGCGAGGGTCGCGGCGCACGCAGCGGCACCCAGACGCTGTACCGGTCGGCCCGGTAGCAGGAGCGGGAGTACATCGTGGCGCCCTGCGCGCTGTAGGTGCGGCGGGCGGCCCGCAGGACCGCGCGACGGTCGCCGAGGCCGAGCAGCGACGCCTCGGTGTCGGTCGCGTCGTCGGCGGAGAGCGTGTCCTCGCCCCACTCCGGGGCCAGGCCGCGGGCACGCAGCGCGTCGTACATGCTGGGCGGCGCACCACCGTCGAGCAGGTCGGGCGCGAGGGCGGCGGGGACCCAGACCTGCTCGATGCTCATGGGGTCGCCGTCGGCGCTGCGCACGCGGTACAGGTAGTGCACCTTGGCGCGCGGCTCGAGCTCGAGGGCGGCGGCGACGTCGGGCGTCGCGGCGACGGTCTGCGCCGCGAGGACGGCCGTGGTCGGCTCCATGCCGCGGCGGCGCATCTCCTCGCCGAACGTCGTCAGGCGCATCTCGAAGTCCATGCGCTGGGGGGCGACGAACGTGCCCCTGCCCTGCTCGCGGACCAGGACGCCCTCGGTGACGAGCGCGTCGACGGCCTGCCGGACGGTCATCCGGGACAGGCCGAACTGCTGGCACAGCGTGCGCTCGGACGGGATCGCGTCGCCGACGCGCAGGCCCTGGGCCACGAGCGCGACGAGGTGGTCGCGGACGGCGAGGTACTTGTGCGCGACGGGCGTGTCGTCGGCGTCGTCGCCGCGTGTCGGCTCGTCGTCGGCCCGCTGGTCCGCGTCCAGGTCCACTCCTCAGAACGGCTCGGCGGGCCGGCCTCCCCGGTGACCGGGGGGCTCCGCGTCGTCGCGGTGTGACCCTTGACACATGATGAGGTCTAGACCACTCTGTGCGCAACTGGTCCAGACCAGGACACAGCGCGGCGCTCCACGACGCATCGGGTCCGCCGCCGGTCCCTCCCCCTCGGCCCCGCACGTCATCGACCCTCAACGAGGAGTGCTCCATGACCACCGCCGTCGTCGACCCCGTCGACACCCCGCGCAAGGGGATCCCCGGCCTCCCGCAGCTCCAGCGGATCGGCCGCTCCCTCATGCTCCCCATCGCGTCGCTGCCCGCGGCGGCGCTCCTGCTGCGCCTCGGGCAGGACGACATGCTCGGCGTCGCCGGGCTCGGCGCGCACGCCGACTGGCTGCTGCCCGTCGCCGCCGTGCTCGCCTCGGCCGGCAACGCGCTCTTCGCCAACCTGCCCCTGCTGTTCGCGCTCGGCGTCGCGGTCGGCTACGCCCGCAAGTCCGACGGCTCCACGGGGCTCGCGGCGGTCATCGGGTACCTGGTGTTCAAGGGCGTCACGACCGCGCTGTCGCCGTTCGTCCTCGGCCTCGCCGACGAGGGCGAGAAGCAGGAGCTCATCGACTACGGCGTGCTCGGCGGCATCGTCATCGGCCTCGTCGCCGCGCTGCTCTACCAGAAGTACTACCGGATCAAGCTCCCGCCCTACCTGGCGTTCTTCGGCGGCCGCCGGTTCGTGCCGATCGTCACGGCGGGCGCGGCGATCGTCATCGCAGTCGTCGCCGCGCTGATCTACCCGGCGTTCGACACCGTCTTCACGGCCGTCGGCGAGTGGGTCACCGGCTCGACCATCCTCGGCGCCTTCGTCTACGGCACCGCCAACCGCCTGCTCGTCCCGATCGGCCTGCACCACCTGCTCAACTCGCTGCCGTGGTTCCAGTTCGGCGAGTACACCGACGCCAACGGCGACGTCTGGAACGGCGACATCGCGCGCTTCCTGCACGGCGACCCGACCGCGGGCACGTTCATGACGGGCTTCTTCCCGATCATGATGTTCGCCCTGCCCGCCGCCGCGCTGGCCATCGTGCACACGTCGAAGGCGAAGAACCGCAAGGTCATCGCGGGCATCATGGGCTCCGCCGCGCTGGTCTCGTTCGTCACCGGCGTGACCGAGCCGCTCGAGTTCGCGTTCGTCTACGTGGCGTACCCGCTGTACGCGATCCACGCGGTGCTCACCGGCACGTCGCTCGCGCTCACCAACGCGCTCGGCATCCGCGACGGGTTCGGGTTCTCGGCCGGCGCGATCGACTACGTGCTCAACTTCCGGATCGCCGAGCAGCCACTGCTGCTCATCCTCATCGGGCTCGGGTACGCGGTCGTCTACTACTTCCTGTTCCGCTGGGTCATCACGCGGTGGAACCTGCGGACCCCGGGTCGCGACGACGACGACGTCGCGCCCGTCGACCCGACCGCCGACGTGGTCGACGTCCCGTCGCCGCGGACGGACAAGCCGGCGCCGCCCGCCGTGGCCGCGACGCAGGCGATGGCACCGACCTCCCCGTGGGCCCAGACGGGTCTCCAGCCGACGACGC
>NZ_JAAXOY010000344.1 GCF_012396155.1 Cellulomonas septica
GGTCGAGCACGGTAGCGAGGGGCGCCGACGGGTCCGCGTGCCGCTCGACGAGCCGCAGCAGACGCCCGTCGTCGCTGAGCACGCGGTACCAGCCGCGGTGCCCGCGCGAGCCGGTGCCGTCGAGGTCCGCGCGGATCGTCACGTCGTCCACGAGCCGCGCGACGGGCGCACCCGCCGCGTCGCGCACGTCGAAGGCGGGGGTCAGGTGGCGGAACGTGTCGACTCCCGCGACGGGCGACGGCTCCGAGTCGGTGTGGAACGACCGGACCACGTCGCCGCGGCGGTCCGCCGCGAGCCGCTCGGCGAGGACGAGCCTGTCGGAGCCGACCGGTGCGAGCAGCTCGACCTCGAACCCGATGCGTGACGACAGCGCCGGGACAGGTGCTCGACGGGTGCGGCGGGGCGCCGTGGCGGTCAGGACGCCGGCGTCCCGCTCGGCGGGATCGGCGGCGTCTGGCCGTCGCGCAGCATCTGCCCGGCGGTCATCTTCGCCTGGATGATGTCGACCGACCAGAGCGCCGCGAGCGCCTCGCCGTCGTCCCCGTCGTAGCCGGCGGCCCAGTACGCGTCGAGCTGGTGCCGGGCGACGGTGTCGGGGTCGTCCGGGTCGAGCGAGCCCCACGGTGCGATCGGGACGGGCTGGCCGTCCAGCAGGAGCTGCCCCGCGCGGCCCTTCGCCTCGAGGAGCGATACCTGCCAGAGCTCGGCGAGCGCGTCGGCGTCCTCCATCTGGTACCCCGCGCCCCAGAACGCGTCGGCCCGCTCCTGGGTGTACTCCTCCTCGCCCGGGAGAGGCGGGGGCGTCGCGCGGACGACCTGCGGCACCGGCGGGTCGGTCGGCGAGCCCGCCGCGACCACCGACGACTCGGGCGTGCGCGCGTTCTGCGCGAGCGCGTATGCCGCGCCGGTCGCGCCGACGGTGAGCGTCGCCGCGACGACACCGATGGCGGCGGTCCGGCGGGGGGAGCGGGTGGTGCTCGCGAGGGGCTTCATCGGACCTCCGGGAGAGCGCACGGGTCGGTCGCGCCTGCCCGACGCCACCGACGCCGGGCTGCGCCCGCTCGCGGTGCGACGTGCGTCACCGGCGGGTGGGGCCGCCCTGGCGGTCGATACCCTAGACCTGTGACCGCCCCTGACGTGCTCGAACTCGACGGCTATGTCGACGCCGACCGTGAGCGGTGGGTGCCGGAGGCGCCGAAGTCGCGCGAGCGCACCGCGTTCGAGCGCGACCGCGCGCGCATCGTGCACTCGTCGGCGCTCCGCCGTCTGGGTGCCAAGACGCAGGTGCTGGGACCGTCCTCGGACGACTTCGTCCGCACGCGGCTCACGCACACGCTGGAGGTCGCGCAGGTCGGCCGCGAGATCGGCAAGGCCCTCGGCTGCGACCCGGACGTCGTCGACACCGCATGCCTCGCGCACGACCTGGGACACCCGCCGTTCGGGCACAACGGCGAGAGGGCGCTCGCGGACATCGCGCGCGGCATCGGCGGGTTCGAGGGCAACGCGCAGACGCTGCGCCTGCTGACGCGCCTGGAGCCGAAGGTCGTCGGACCCGACGGGCAGACGGTCGGTCTCAACCTCACGCGCGCGAGCCTCGACGCCTCGGTCAAGTACCCGTGGCGGCACCTCCAGGGCCCGGTGAGCGCCGCGAGCGGACGGCCGACGCACAAGTTCGGCGTCTACGAGGACGACCTGCCGGTGTTCACGTGGCTGCGCGAGGACGCGCCCGACGGGCGCAAGTGCCTCGAGGCGCAGGTCATGGACCTCGCGGACGACATCTCCTACTCGGTGCACGACGTCGAGGACGCGGTCGTCGGCGGGCGCCTGGACCTGGGCGTGCTGACCCGCCCCGACGAGCGCGCGCGCGTCGTCGAGGCCGTGCAGACCTGGTACGGCGACGCGGTCGACGAGAACGGCCTGCACGACGCGATGGACCGCCTCGTGGCGGCGCACCTGTGGGCCACGCCCGGCTTCGACGGGTCCCGCGGGGCGCTCGCGATGCTCAAGGACGCGACGAGCCAGCTCATCGGCCGGTTCGCGAAGGCGGCGCAGACCGCGACGCGTGGCGAGTACGGCGACGGCCCGCTCACCCGGTACGCGGCGAACCTCGTGGTGCCGATCGGCACGACGGCGGAGATCCTCGTGCTCAAGGGGCTCGCGGTCGCGTACGTCATGGCGCCGCGCGAGCTCGAGCCGCTCTACCACCGCCAGCGCGAGGTGCTCACCGACCTCGTGCGCGTGATGTCGGACCGCGCGCCCCTGGCTCTCGAGCCGCCGTTCGCGGCCGACTGGGCGCAGGCCCCCGACGACGCCGCGCGGCTGCGGGTCGTCGTCGACCAGGTGGCGTCGCTCACGGACGTGTCGGCGGCGGAGATGCACGCGCGGCTCGTCCACCCGCCGCGGCACTGAGCACGGTCCGCGCGCCCGGGCGAACGGTGCCGCGGGCGGGCCGGAGGGCCTCGCGCGACGCCTAGACTCACCGGCGTGGCGGGACGCATCCGACGGGAGGACGTGGAGGCGGTCCGCGAGCGCGCGCGCATCGAGGAGATCGTCGGCGCCCACGTCAGCCTGAAGCCCGCGGGCGTCGGCTCGATGAAGGGCCTGTGCCCGTTCCACGACGAGCGCTCCCCGTCGTTCCACGTGCGTCCCCAGGTCGGCCGCTACCACTGCTTCGGCTGCGGCGAGGGCGGCGACGTGATCGCGTTCGTCATGAAGGTCGACGGGCTGGGCTTCACGGAGGCCGTCGAGTACCTCGCGGGTCGCGTCGGCATCCAGCTGCGGTACGAGGAGGGCGGCGCGCCGCGCCCGGGCGAGGAGCCGGGCCGCCGTCGTCGCCTGCTCGACGCGCACCGCGTCGCCGAGGAGTTCTACCGCGAGCAGCTCACGACGCCCGCGGCCGCCGCGGGGCGCGCGTTCCTCGCCGAGCGCGGGTTCGACCGCGCGGCGGCTGAGCAGTTCGGCGTCGGCTTCGCGCCGCAGGGGTGGGACGGGCTGCTGCGCCACCTGCGCGGCCGGAACTTCACCGAGGCGGAGCTCGTCGCGTCGGGGCTCGTCAGCCAGGGGCAGCGCGGGATCTACGACCGGTTCCGGGGCCGACTCGTCTGGCCGATCCGCGAGGTCACGGGGGAGACGGTCGGGTTCGGCGCGCGGCGCCTCTTCGACGAGGACCAGGGCCCGAAGTACCTCAACACCCCGGAGACGCCGCTCTACCGCAAGTCCCAGGTGCTGTACGGCATCGACCTCGCGAAGCGCGACATGCAGCGCGACAAGCGCGTCGTGGTCGTCGAGGGCTACACCGACGTCATGGCCATGCACCTGTCGGGCGTCGGGTCGGCGGTCGCGACGTGCGGCACCGCGTTCGGCTCGGACCACGCGCGCGTCGTGCGGCGCCTGGTCGGCGACGCGGGCTCGACGGGCGGCGTGCAGCTCGCGTCGGGCACGTCGGTCGGCGGCGAGATCATCTTCACCTTCGACGGCGACGCCGCCGGGCAGAAGGCGGCGCTGCGCGCGTTCGGCGAGGACCAGTCGTTCTCCGCCCAGACGTTCGTCGCGGTCGAGCGGTCCGGCATGGACCCGTGCGAGCTGCGCCAGGCGAAGGGTCCGGACGCGGTGCGCGCGCTCGTCGCGGGGCGCACCCCGCTGTTCGAGTTCGTCATCCGCTCGACGCTCGACTCGCACGACCTGCGCACCGCCGAGGGGCGGGTCGCCGCGCTGCGCGCCG
>NZ_JAAXOY010000345.1 GCF_012396155.1 Cellulomonas septica
ACCGACCGGACACGGACGCGCCGTCCCGGTACGGGTCGAACGCGTGGTCAGGCCGGGCGCGCCTCGCGGACGACGGCGACGCCGCCGGCCGGGACCTTGACGGTCCCGCTCACGGCTGTGCCGGTGAGCAGGTCGGTGCCGTCGGCGGGGACGGCGACGGGCGCGTCGGCGTGGTTGATCGCGACGACGTAGTCGGCGTCGCTGCCGTGCCGCCGGACGACCTCGACGTCCTTGGGCAGACCGGCCGGCGTGATGCCGGCGTCGGCGTAGGCGGCGTCGAGCACGACGGCGAGCTGGTCGACGTCGAGCCGCGTGGAGACGTACCAGCCCGTGCCCCGCCCGTGCGCGTGCCGGGTGATCGCGGGCCGCCCGGCAACGGGTCCGTCGGTGTAGGCGGCGACGACGTCGGCGCCCTCGAGCGCGAGGTCGTCGGCCCACACGTCGCCCACGAGCTCGGTCGTGGTCCCGGCGTGCGACCAGCCCACCCGCAGGGACCGGCCCGCGCGCAGCGGCTGGAACTCCTCGACCGTCAGGCCGAGCGCGGTGCGCAGCGGCGCGCCGTAGCCGCCGGGGTGCACGGCGTCGTGCTCGTCGACGATCCCCGAGAAGCACGAGACGACGAGCGTCCCGCCGTCCGCGACGTACCGCGTGAGGTTCTGGCCGTCGGCGGCGGTCAGCAGGTAGGACGCGGGCGCGACGACCAGCCGGTAGCCGGACAGGTCGGCGGAGGGGTGGACGAGGTCGACGGTGATCCCGTCGCGCCACAGCCGGTCGTAGTAGGCCAGGACGCGCTCGCGGTGGTCGAGGTCGACGGTCGGCCGCCACTCGAGGTCCTGCGCCCAGAACGACTGCCAGTCCCAGACGATCGCGACGTCGGCGCGCACCGTGGAGCCCCGCACCTCGTCGAGCCGGGCGAGCTCGGCGCCGAGCGCGGTGACCTCGCGCCAGACGCGGGACGACGTGCCGGCGTGCGGCAGCATCGCGGAGTGGAACTTCTCGGCGCCGGACCGGGAGGCGCGCCACTGGAAGAACAGGATCGCGTCGGCGCCGCGCCCGAGGTGGCTGTACGCGTTGCGCGCGAGCTCGCCGGGTCGCTTGGCGACGTTGCGCGGCTGCCAGTTCACGGCGGACGTGGAGTGCTCCATGAGGATCCACGGCTTGCCGCGGGCGAGTGACCGCGTGAGGTCGGCGGCGAGCGCGAGGCCCACGTGGGCGCGCTCGTCGGCGGCGTCGAGGTAGTGGTCGTTGGCGACGACGTCGACCTCGTCGGCCCAGGCCCACAGGTCGACCGGCAGGCAGTTGGTCGTCATGAAGTTCGTCGTGACCGGCACGGCGGAGTGCGCGCGGATCGCGTCGCGCTCGGCGACGTAGCAGTCGCGCAGCGCCTGGTCGGAGAACCGCGCGAAGTCGAGGCGCTGCGCGGGGTTGACGACGGACGGCGCGACGGACGGCACGTCGACGTGCGCCCACTCGCCGTACCGCTGGCCCCAGAACGCGGTGCCCCAGGCGGCGTTGAGCGCGTCGAGCGTGCCGTACCGGTCCTGCAACCAGGCGCGGAACGCGGTCGCGGCGGCGGGGGAGTAGTCCTCCGCGACGGGTGCGCCGTACTCGTTGTGGACGTGCCAGAGCGCGACGGCGGGGTGCGACCCGTAGCGGCGGGCGAGCGCGTCGGCGATGCTCACGGCCGCGGCGCGGTAGGCAGGGTGCGTGGGTGCGGCCATGCCGCGCGAGCCGAAGCCGAGGACGGTGCCGTCCCGGGTGACGACGCGCGCGTCGGGGTGCGCGGCGAAGAACCACGCGGGGGGCGACGCGGTCGGGGTGCCGAGGTCGACGCGGATGCCGTTCTCGTGCAGCAGGTCGAGCAGCCGGTCCAGCCACCCGAAGTCGTGCTCGCCGGGCCGCGGCTCGAGCAGCGCCCAGGAGAAGATCCCGACGCTGACGAGGCTGACGCCGGCCTCGCGCATGAGCGCGACGTCCTCGTGCCAGACCTCCTCGGGCCACTGCTCGGGGTTGTAGTCGCCGCCGTAGGCGATGTGGTCGAGCCCGAGCGGCCAGGTGGGCCGCGCGGGTCCGGGGGCGGTCTGGTGAGGCATGACGCTCCGTCGAGTCTGGGTCATCCGTTGTGATCGGTCACAGCGGCGGCACAGGCGCGAAAGCGCCATCCCCGGCACTGGGACCGTTCACAACGGGTAGGTAACACCAGGGTGACGACAGTTGACAAGTCTCCGGAGCGTCGTTCACTGTGAACGCGCACAGGCTCGGCGTCACCGATGACGCCCGTCCGTCGCGAGGCAGCGGCGGACCCTTGACGAGGAGGTCACATGCGCCTGCACACAGGCATCCGGGTCGCTGCCGCCGTGGCCGCGACCGCGCTGCTCGCGACCGCCTGCTCCAGCGGCGGCGACAGCGGCGACGACACGGCGGACGGCTCCGGCGGGAAGGTCGAGCTGACCTTCTGGACCTGGGCGCCCGGCATGGAGGAGGCGGTGGCCGTCTGGAACGAGGCCAACCCCGACATCCAGGTCACCGTCAACAAGCAGGACGGCGGCGACCCCGCCGTCACCAAGCTGCTCACCGCGATCCAGGCGGGCTCGGGCGCACCCGACCTGTTCCAGACCGAGTACCAGAAGATCCCGACGCTGGTCTCGGAGGACGCGCTCGCCGACATCGCCGACGTGCTCCCCGACGGCACCGCGGAGCGCTTCGCCGAGGGCACGTGGCAGTCCGTCACGCTCGGCAGCGACGCGGTCTACGGCGTCCCGCAGGACTCCGGACCCATGCAGTTCTACTACCGCGAGGACGTCTTCCAGCAGTACGGGCTCGCCGTCCCGACGACGTGGGAGCAGTACGCGCAGGTCGCCGAGCAGCTCCACACCGCGGACCCGACCAAGTACCTCGGCACGTTCTCCGCGAACGACGCCGGCTGGTTCACGGGCCTCACGCAGCAGGCCGGCGCCTCGTGGTGGGGCATCGACGGCGACGCGTGGAGCGTCGACATCGAGTCCGCGCCCGTCCAGAAGGTCGCCGAGTACTGGGGCGGCCTCGTCGAGAAGGGCGTCATCGACAACAAGCCGATGTACACCCCGGAGTGGAACGCGGCGCTCAACGACGGCTCGCAGGTCGGCTGGCTCTCGGCGATCTGGGCGCCCGGCGTGCTGCAGGGCAACGCCCCCGACACCGCGGGCAAGTGGAAGATGGCGCCCATGCCGCAGTGGGAGGAGGGCGACGACGCCACGGGCAACTGGGGCGGGTCCGCCACGTCGGTGACGTCGCAGTCGACGCACAAGGCCGAGGCCGCGAAGTTCATCGCGTGGCTCAACGCGAGCCAGGAGGGCGTGAACCTGCTCGTCTCGGAGGGCGGCCTGTACCCGGCCGACATCCCGAGCCAGGCCGAGGCGCTCTCGAGCCCGCCGGAGTTCTTCTCGAACCAGGCCGACTTCTACACGCTGGCCGCCGAGACGGCGAAGGGCGTGCAGCCTTTCACCTACGGCCCGAACGTCAACGTCGCGTACTCCGCGTACAACGACGAGTTCGGCAAGGCCGCCGAGGCCAAGCAGGCGTCGCTGTTCCTCGACGCCGTCACGGCCATGCAGGCCACCACGGTCGACGACCTGGAGAACCAGGGCTTCACCGTCACCAAGTGACGCGCGCGGCCGCCCGGCACCCCTCCCGCCGGGCG
>NZ_JAAXOY010000346.1 GCF_012396155.1 Cellulomonas septica
GGCGTCGACCCACCGGCGCGCAGGAGGCCGCCCCGCGCGACGCGGGACGGCCTCCTGGTGTCGCGGGTGCCGGTCGAGACCGGTCACCGCCGACGTGGTGCGCTCAGCGCGACGCCCTCCCCGTCGCCGCGCGCGCGAGCACCGTCAGCGCAGCGTCCACCGCTGCGCGCCGCTGCCGTTGCAGTCCCAGATCTGCACCTGCGTGCCGGCGGTCGTCGAGCCGCTCGGGATGTCGAGGCACCGGCCGGACTGCGGGTTGCGGTACGACCCGTTCGACTGCGGGATCCACACCTGCGCACCCGTGCTGTTGCAGTCCCAGAGCTGCACCTTGGTGCCGTTGCCCGTGGCGCCGCCCGCGATGTCGAGGCACTTGCCCTGCACGCGCAGCGTGCTGCCCGCCTCGACGAACGACCACTGCTGCGCGACCGTCCCGTTGCAGCCCCAGATCTGGATCTTGTTGCCGTTGGTCGTGCTCCGGTTGTCGTTGTCGAGGCACATGCCGTTGGCGTTGACGAACGCACCGGCGGTCGTCCCGCCGCCACCGCCGCCACCCGTGCCGCCGCCCGTGAACGGGCTGAGCACCAGGCCGGCCGAGCGGGGGTCGCCGTCGTGCACGAGCGACTCGAACGCGCCGACGTCGTCGAACGCGAACGCGTACGCCTTGCCGTCGGCCATCGCCGCGTGGATCGCCTTGGCGTACTGGTTGGTCGGGTTGCTCTTGTAGAAGTCGGCCGCGTTGGTGCTCGGCTGCGTGTCGATCGTGCCGAGCGTCCCGCGGTTGAGCGCCGCGCAGAGCGTGCGGGCGATCGGCCCGACGACCTGGTCGTTCGGCGCGTGCAGGTTGCCGTCGCACCCCCAGACATCGGCGCTGCTGGGCTTGCTGAACGACGCGACCTCGGCGCCCGACGCGTTCGTGAACCGCATGACGTTCCCGCTGGTCCGCCCGAAGTACTTGAGGTTCGGCTGGTCGCCGAAGGGCACGACGGTCAGCGTCTTGGACGTGTACGCGTTCCACGCCGAGGTGATGTACGGGTCCAGGTAGGTGGCGCTCAGCAGGCCGGTCCCGGCCGCCTTGCCGGGCGCGAGCACCCGCAGCACCGTGCCGTCGGACCGCGTGACGACGGAACCCGACCAGCCCGGCTGCGACTTGAGCACGTTGATGACCTGGTCGCGGCCGTTCGCGACGACGTCGCCCGTCCGCTTCGTCGCGCCGCTCGCGCCCGTGACCGTCACGGCGTGCGGGATCGCGAACATGTCGACCTGCGAGCTGTTCAGCCACAGGCCGGCGTCGTTGTAGGTGAGCTCGCTCCAGTCGAACAGCACGTCGCGGCTCGCGTCGCCGCCCGCCCACGGCGCAGGCTGGACGAGCCCGTCGGGCGTGAGGAAGAACGGCAGCTTGGCGCCCATCGAGAAGTAGATGCGGCCGGAGAACCCGCGGGGCACGTTGATGGTCCGCGTGCTGCCGTTGGCGGGACCCGCGATGGAGACGTCGGGGGCCGGCGACGGCGGGTTGGACCCGGCGGGCCACGGCGTGAAGGTGCCGCTCGCGTTGACGTACCCGAGCCGGCCCGTCGCGAGGTTGGTGCCGAGCACGTACAGGTGGACCGCGTCGCCGCGCCCCGTGCTGTTGGTGACGGTGACGGGCAGCACCGACGGGCCGACGGCCTGGGCGGCCGTGGTGCCGGTGAGCGTGAGGGGGACCGCGAGGGTCGCCGCGGCGAGGACGCCGACGAGCGCTCTCAGTCTGCCGATCTGCATCTGATGACCTTCCGGGGGGAGGTGGTCGAGAGGTGTCCGCCCGCGCCCGGAGGTGCGGCGCGAGACGATGACACGTGTCACCCGACCGTCGTCGCGATGCCCCGAGGGCGTCGTGGCGTGGCCGGGCGCGTGGAGTGGGACGGGTCGTCCCACTCGTGAGGCGCTCCGCAGGGGGAGGGCGTGCGAGTCGTGCACCCCGCTCCGGCGACGGTCACCGGGCGGGCGTCGTTCCCCGCGCCGACGTCGGGTCGCCGCGGGTGCGTGCCTCTCGCCGGACGGGCGACGATGCCCGGCGACGGTCGGCCGCGGTGCTGCCACGTCACCTGCCGACGAGCCCGACCAGCACCACCGTTGGTTACTGACAGCCAGGTAAGCGCGATGACCCGAGTCATCCTGTCGTTCACCCGAATGGCCGTCAAGGCAGCGCCGCTCGCCCGCTCGACGGGTCACCCGGGAGCGTGACCCCGAGGTCAGCCCGTCGACCACCCGCACGCCGCACCCACGAGGTCGTACACCGACCCGCGCAACGCGTCCGACGACGGCACGTAGAACACCGGCTGCTCGACCCCGTCGACCCGCGCGTGCACCCCGAAGAACGTGCCGCGCTTGTCCTCCGCGACCGCGTGCGGGTCGCACCGGCTCGGCACGACCGGCAGCACGAGCGTCGTCCCGCCGTCGAGCGCCGCGGTGTCCACCGCGACCGGCCAGTCGTTCGTCAGGTCCGCGGGGATCACCAGGTTGGTCCGGTCCACCTGCCACACCTCGACACGCGGGCCGCCCGCGACGGGCTCGACGTGCAGCGTCAGGCTCCCGACCAGACGCCCGTCGACCGGGCGCCGGGGCAGGTCGTCGTCGAGCCACAGCCGCGCGCCCGCCGCCACCGCGAGCGTCGCGCAGTCCTCCCCGTGGATCCGCGCGAGGTGCCCCTGCGGGTCCTCCGGCGTCACGACGACCGTCCCCGCGCGGCCCTCGTCGTCCACGACGTCGAGCTCGACCTGCACTCCGCCGGCCGCGGTGCCCATCCCGTCGGGGGCGCCCCTCCCGTCCGTGTCAGCCGCGGCGTCGCCGGAGGCGGCCCCCGTGCTCGTCGCCGGGCAGACGGGGTCGCCGAGCGGTACCGACAGGTCGCGGTCGACGCCCGCCCGGATCTCGCGTCCCTTGGCGCTGGACGCGTCCCCCTCGACGGTCGGCGAGCGCAGCGTCGCCCGCTCGACGGTGAGGTCGACGGTGCCGGTGTTCGCGACGCGTACCTGCACCACCCGCCGACCCCAGTCGGCGCGCGACTGCCGGATCTCGACCGCGAGCGCCGCGGCCAACCAGCTCGACGTCGCCCACCTGCGCGCGACGGGCGAGGCGCGGATCGACCCCGGCGCCGCGCGCGACGCGGCCGTCGACTTCCTCTCCGTGCGCGGGTACGCACCCGGGCGCATGACGGTGTCCGCCGCCGAGGACCAGGTCACCGTCGAGGTCGAGGACGTCGTGCCCACGGTCCTGCTGCAGCTGGCGGGCGTCGACACGTTCACCGTCGAGGGCAGCGCGACCGCTCGCGCGGCGGTCGGGATCGTCACCGAGATCGGGGGAGCACCGTGAACGAGACCGAGCTGCGCTCGGACCGCGAGACCGGCCCGGGCAGGTTCCTGCAGGAGGACGTCGAGCAGCGGCCGCGCCGCGTCGCGTCGTCGGTCCTGTCCGCCGCGCTGCTGCTCCTGCTCGTGGTCGGGGTGCCCGCCGGGCTGCTCGCGCTCGACGCCGCCCCGGCGATCCCGCGCTCGCTGCCGTCGCTGGACGCGCTCACCGGCACGATCGGCGTCGAGCAGCTCCTCGCGGTGCTCGTGTGGATCGTCTGGCTCGCCTGGCTCCAGTTCACGATCTGCACCGTGGTCGAGCTGCGGTCCGCGCTCTCGGGCGTCGGGCTGCCCGCGCGCGTCCCGCTGGCCGGGCCGAGCCAGCGGCTGGC
>NZ_JAAXOY010000347.1 GCF_012396155.1 Cellulomonas septica
AGTCCGCGGCCGACCTGGCCGGCGTCTGGGCGACCGACCCGCGCTGGGCCGGGGTCCGCCGGACCCACTCCGCGCAGGACGTCGTCGCGCTCCGCGGGTCGGTCGGCGAGGAGCACACGCTCGCCCGGCGCGGCGCGCAGCGGCTGTGGCAGCTCCTGCACCAGCGCACGCACGTGCCGGCGCTCGGCGCGCTCACGGGCAACCAGGCGGTGCAGCAGGTCCGCGCGGGTCTCGAGGCGATCTACCTGTCGGGCTGGCAGGTCGCGGCCGACGCGAACCTGTCCGGCCAGACGTACCCCGACCAGAGCCTCTACCCCGCCAACTCGGTGCCGGCCGTCGTGCGGCGCATCAACAACGCGCTGCTGCGCGCCGACCAGGTCGAGGTCGCCGAGCACGGGCGGGCGTCGCGCGACTGGCTCGTCCCCGTCGTCGCCGACGCGGAGGCCGGGTTCGGCGGGCCGCTCAACGCCTACGAGCTCATGCACGCGATGATCGCGGCCGGCGCGGCGGGCGTGCACTGGGAGGACCAGCTCGCCGCGGAGAAGAAGTGCGGCCACCTGGGCGGCAAGGTCCTGGTCCCGACCGCGCAGCACGTGCGGACCCTGTCCGCGGCGCGGCTCGCGGCGGACGTCGCCGACGTCCCGACGGTCATCGTCGCCCGCACCGACGCGCTCGGCGCCGACCTGCTGACGAGCGACGCCGACGAGCGCGACCACGACTTCCTCACGGGCGAGCGCACCGCCGAGGGCTACCACCGGGTGCGGCCCGGGCTCGACGCGGTCGTCGCGCGCGCCGACGCGTACGCACCGTTCGCGGACCTGCTCTGGGTCGAGACGTCGACACCCGACCTGGCCCTCGCGATCGAGTTCGCCGAGCGCATCCACGAGAAGCACCCCGGCAAGCTCCTCGCGTACAACTGCTCGCCGTCGTTCCACTGGCGCCGCCACCTCGACGACGCGCAGATCGCGCGGTTCCAGCGCGAGCTCGCCGGGTACGGGTACGCCTTCCAGTTCGTCACGCTGGCCGGCTTCCACGCGCTCAACCACTCGATGTTCGACCTGGCCCGCGGCTACGCGCAGCGGGGCATGTCCGCCTACGTCGACCTGCAGCAGGCGGAGATCGCCGCCGAGGCCGACGGCTACACCGCGACCCGCCACCAGCGCGAGGTCGGCACGGGGTACTTCGACCGGGTCGCCACCGCGATCTCGCCCGACGCCTCGACGCTCGCGCTCGCCGGCTCCACCGAGACGGCCCAGTTCACCCACTGACCGCACGCCCCCGCCCGACGCGGCCCGCCGCCCGTCGAGCCCGCACCCGGAGGTGCACCATGACCGTCCTGACCCCCGCCCGCGCGCCGCTGACGGGACCCGTGATCCAGCCCCATCTCGACGTCGTCGGGCCGACCGTGCCCGGCACGGCGGAGATCCTCACGCCCGAGGCGCTCGACTTCGTCGCCGACCTCCACACCGTCTTCGGCACGCGCCGCACGCTGCTGCTCCGCGAGCGCCAGCTCCGTCGCGACCGCATCGCGAACGGCGCCGACCCGGGCTTCCTGCCGCTGACCGCGGGCGTCCGCGCGGACCGCTCGTGGCGCGTCGCCGGCCCCGGCCCGGGGCTGGAGGACCGGCGCGTCGAGATCACCGGCCCGTGCGACCGCAAGACGACCGTCAACGCGCTCAACTCGGGCGCGCGCGTCTGGCTGGCGGACCTGGAGGACGCGACGAGCCCGACGTGGGAGAACGTCGTGGGCGCGCAGCACAGCCTGTTCGACGCGATCCGCGGCGACGCCGACTTCACGTCGCCCGAGGGCAAGGAGTACCGCGTCGGCGACCGGACGCCGACGATCGTCTTCCGCCCGCGCGGCTGGCACCTCGCCGAGAAGCACGTCGAGCACGTCGACCGGGCCGGTCAGCGCTACGGCGCGTCCGCGTCGCTCGTCGACGCCGGGCTGTACCTGTTCCACAACGCGCACGCGCTCATCGACTCCGGCCGCGGCCCGTACCTGTACCTGCCGAAGATTGAGAGCCACCTCGAGGCGCGGCTGTGGGACGACGTCTTCCGGTTCACCGAGGCGTACCTGGGCCTGCGGCACGGCACCATCCGGGCGACCGTCCTCATCGAGACGATCACGGCCGCGTTCGAGATGGAGGAGATCCTCTACGAGCTGCGCGACCACTGCGCCGGGCTGAACGCGGGCCGCTGGGACTACATCTTCAGCATCGTGAAGACGTTCCGGTCGCGCGGCCGCCGCTGGGTGCTGCCGGACCGGTCGCACGTGACGATGACGGTGCCGTTCATGCAGGCGTACGCGGACCTGCTCGTCGCGACGTGCCACCGGCGCGGGGCGCAGGCGATCGGCGGCATGAGCGCGTTCGTCCCGAACCGGCGCGACCCGGAGTCCAACGAGCGTGCGTTCGCGCAGGTCCGTGCCGACAAGGAGCGCGAGGCCGGGCAGGGGTTCGACGGCACCTGGGTCGCCCACCCCGACCTCGTGCCCGTCGCGCGGGAGGTGTTCGACGCGACGCTCGGCGACCGCCCGGACCAGCGCGACGTGCAGCGCCCCGACGTCACGCCCGACGCCGCCGCGCTGCTCGACGTGGCCTCCGCCGGCGGCACCGAGCCGGGCGCGGTCACCGACGCGGGCCTGCGGACCAACCTGTCCGTCGCCGTCCGCTACCTCGAGGCGTGGCTGCGCGGGACCGGCGCGGTCGCGATCGACGGGCTCATGGAGGACGCGGCCACCGCCGAGATCTCCCGCTCGCAGGTGTGGCAGTGGGTGCACCACGGCGTCGTCACCGACTCGGGGACGACGATCACCGCGGAGCACGTGCGGTCCGTCCTCGCCGACGTCCTGGCCGGGCTCCCCCGCACCGAGGACGACCGGTACGACGACGCCGCGGCCCTCGTCGAGGAGGTCGCGCTCGGCGACGACTTCCCGACGTTCCTCACGGTCCCGGCGTACGCGCAGCACCTGGTCCACCGCCGCTGACCTGACGCGCCGCACGCGTCCGGCGTGGTGCCGCCCTCTCCCCGGTGGCACCACGCCGAGACGCGTCGGGTCCCGCGCCGCGCAGCGGTGATACTCGTCCCGTGGACGACGCCCTGCCGCCGACGCCGGTCACGCCGCCCCGCGACCTCGTCCCGTTCCGCACGGCCGTGCGGGCATGGTTCGCCATCTCGTGGCAGACGTTCGGCGGGCCGGCCGGGCAGATCGCGGTCATGCAACGCACGCTCGTCGACGAGAAGGGCTGGATCGGCCAGCGCCGGTTCCTGCACGCGCTCAACTACTGCATGCTCCTGCCCGGGCCCGAGGCGCAGCAGCTCGCGGTCTACACCGGCTGGCTGCTCAACGGGACGCGCGGCGGGATCGTCGCGGGCGGGCTGTTCGTGCTGCCCGGGATGCTCGCGCTCCTCGCGCTCGCCGCGATCTACGTCGCGTTCGGGGACACGACCGTCGTGAGCGCGGTGTTCGCCGGGCTCGCCCCCGCCGTGCTGGCGATCGTGGCGCAGGCCGTCGTCCGCGTCGGGCGGCGCGCGCTCACGAGCCCCGCGCTCGTCGCGCTCGCGGTCGGCTCGTTCGTCGCGCTCGCGCTGTTCGCGGTGCCGTTCCCGCTGGTCGTGCTCGCCGCGGGGCTG
>NZ_JAAXOY010000348.1 GCF_012396155.1 Cellulomonas septica
GGCCGCGTTCACCGCGTCGGGCGTCGCGGACCGCGTGCTCACCGCGGCCGGTCCGGTCGCGGGTGCGCGCGTGGTGTCGGCGACGGACTGACCCGCCGCGCGGTCATCGTGCGCGGTTGACCAGCGCGGTCGTCGAGGGCCCGATCCCGGCGGGTAGCCTGTCGCCTCGATGGCTCACCTGCTCGGCGCGGACCGCGTCACCCTCACGCTCGGCACGCGCACGCTCCTCGACGAGGTCAGCCTCGGCCTGGACGACGGCCAGCGCATCGGCGTCGTCGGCCCCAACGGCGCCGGCAAGTCCACCCTGCTGCGCGTCCTCGCGGGCCTCCAGGAGCCCGACGCCGGACGCGTCACGCGCGCGGGCGGTGCCCGGGTCGCCGTCCTCGACCAGCGCGACGACCTGCCGCCCGGCACGGTCCTCGACGCGGTGCACGGGTCCGCCGACGCGCACGAGTGGGCGTCCGACGCCCGCATCCGCGCGGTGCACGCGGGCCTGCTGTCCGACGTCGGTCTCGACGCCGACGTGTCGTCCCTGTCGGGCGGGCAGCGTCGTCGGGTCGCGCTCGCGGCGCTGCTGGTCCGCGACGACGAGGTGCTCGTGCTCGACGAGCCGACGAACCACCTCGACGTCGAGGGCGTCGCGTGGCTCGCCGCGCACCTCGTCGAGCGGTACGCGCGCGGCTCCGGGGCGCTCGTCGTCGTGACGCACGACCGCTGGTTCCTCGACGCCGTCTGCACGCGCACCTGGGAGGTGCACGACGGCGGCGTCGACCAGTACGACGGCGGGTACGCGGCCTACGTGCTCGCACGTGCCGAGCGTGCCCGGACCGCGGCGACCACCGAGGAGAAGCGGCAGAACCTGCTCCGCAAGGAGCTCGCGTGGCTGCGCCGCGGCGCCCCTGCCCGCACGTCGAAGCCGCGGTTCCGCATCGACGCCGCGAACGCGCTCATCGCCGACGAGCCGCCGCCGCGCGACCGCATGGAGCTCGCCCGGATGGCGACCGCTCGCCTCGGCAAGGACGTGCTCGACGTCGAGGACGTGACGCTCGGGTTCGGCGACAAGGTGCTGCTCGACGACGTGACCTGGCGGCTCGGCCCGGGCGACCGGATCGGCGTCGTCGGCGTCAACGGCGCGGGCAAGACGACGCTGCTCCGCCTGCTCGCCGGGCGGCTCGCGCCCACGTCGGGGCGGGTCAAGCGCGGCAAGACCGTCGCGGTCGCCGAGATGCGGCAGGACGTCGAGGACCTCGACGAGCTCGCGGACCTGCGCGTCGTCGAGGTCGTCGAGCGCGAGAAGCGGTCGATCGTCGTCGGTGGCAAGGAGCTCACCGCGTCGCAGCTCGTCGAGCGGCTCGGCTTCCCGCGCGACCGCGCGCGCACGCCCGTCCGCGACCTGTCCGGTGGCGAGCGGCGGCGCCTGCAGCTGCTGCGTCTCCTCGTCGGCGAGCCCAACGTCCTGCTGCTCGACGAGCCGACCAACGACCTCGACACCGACACGCTCGCCGCGCTCGAGGACCTGCTCGACGGCTGGCCCGGCACGCTCGTCGTCGTCTCGCACGACCGGTACCTGCTCGAGCGCGTGTGCGACCGGCAGGTCGCACTCCTCGGCGACGCGAAGCTCCGCGACCTGCCCGGCGGCGTCGAGCAGTACCTCGAGCTGCGCTACGCGGCCGGCGAGGCCCAGCCGCCCGCGGCGACCTCACCCGCCGCCGACATGCCGCTGCCGGGCGACACCGCCGCCGTCGCGGGGCCGACGCAGGCCGAGGTGCGCGCCGCCCGCAAGGAGATCGCGCGCATCGAGCGTCGCCTGTCGCGCATCGCCGACCTCGAGAAGGACCTGCACGACAAGATGGCCGCGCAGGCGACCGACCACCAGGCCGTCCTCGCGCTCGACGCCGAGCTGCGCACGCTCGCCGCCGAGAAGGACGAGCTCGAGGCCGCATGGCTCGAGGCCGCAGAGGTCGCGGGCTAGTCCCCCGCACGCCCTCTCGGCGTCACGCGCTCCGTGCCGTGCCGCGCCGTGCCGTGCCGTGCGGGCGGGAGGGCCCGCTCGCTCAGCCGGCGAGCAGGTTCGACGCGGCCACCGCGGTCGCCGCGCCGACGACGAGCAGGATCGTGCCCAGCATCGTGCAGATGCGGCCCGGGGAGAGGCCCGCCAGCACCTGGCGCACCGTCCCCAGGAACGTGCCGAGCTGTTCGAGCGTCGCCCCCGCGGGCAGCATCCCGCCGACGGCGGACTGCGGCTTGTCGGGGTCCGGCGGCGTGTGCAGCCCGGGTGGGACCGCGAACGCGTCGGACCGCACGGCCTCCGCGGTCAGCAGCCCGACCCCGACGCCGACGAGCAGCGCGCCCACCGCGACCGCCGCGCCGATGCCGTACATCGCGAGCGCCCGGTCCGCCGACGTCCCGGCGACGACGACCGCGACCGACGCCGCGACGACGAAGCCCAGGCCACCCGCGACGCTCCACCACCGCACCGACCGCAGCGCGCTCGCGCGGTCGTGCAGCGGCGCCCACGTGACCGCTCCCAGGTGCGGCTGCTGCTCCGGCTCGCTCGACGTCCCGGCCATGGCGAGGTCCCCCCGATCCTCGTGCGCCCGACCGGTCCAGCGTCCGCCCCCCGGGCGCGCGCGACAAGGATGATCCTCGGGCGCCGGCCGCGCGCTCACGCCCCGGCGGTCGTGGGGCGCACCTCCGTCCAGCGCTCGCGCGTGAGAGAGGCGAGCTGCGCGCGCTTGGTCGGGAGGTCGACGACGGGCCCGAGCACGAAGCCCTGACGCACGGCGCGGGACACCGCCCGGTCGTTGCGCGCGTCGGGCTCGATGACGACGCGACGGGCGGCCGGCGGTTCGAAGAGCGCGTCGAGCGCGGCGCCCATGAGCAGCGTCGAGAAGCGCGGGGTCGGGCGGCCGCGCGCGCCGAGCAGGAAGTGCAGGCCGACGTCTCCCGGCTGGACGTCGTAGGCCTCGCCGACCGGGTCGTGCTCGGGCTCGTACGTCTGGAGCAGCGCGACGGGCAGGCCGTCGCGGCGCAGCAGGAACGCGTGGTGGGTCGGCAGGCCGTCGACGAACGCGTACGTGTCGCGCAGCCCGGTGCGGCTCAGCCCGCCGAGGCCCCAGAACCCGGTGTGCGGCTGTGTGACCCAGGCGTGCACGGTGTCGAGGTCGCCGTCGGGGTCGAGGACCGTCGTCGTGAGGACGCCCAGGCCGGGCACGTCGCGCTCGTCGACGACCGTGCCGCGCGGTCCCGAGCGCAGGCGCGCGCCCGTCGTGGGGGCGGTGGTCATGGCAGGTCCTCCCGGTGCAGCCGGTCCCAGTCGGTGACGACCTCGGTCGTGCGGGCCTCGAGCCACGTGTCGAGCTGGTCGAGGGCGTGCGGGTCGCCGGGCACGCCGCTCGCGCCGAAGGGCACGTTCCAGCGGCTGCGCTCGCGGTCGGCCAGGTCCCACACGTAGCGCGCGACCGAGCCACGCCAGGAGCGGTGCGTGACGCCGGGGGTCGACGACGTCGAGCGCACGCACTCCGTGTCGCCGCCGACGCCGGCGTCCACCACGAACGGGGACGCGCACCCCGGGACCTCGTCGAGCACGTGCAGGGGGTGCAGGCGGTGCAGGTCCGCCCAGGTCGCGGGCTCGTCGTCCGCCGCGGTGCCGTCCGTCCGGGGGGCGTGCGCCCCGGCGGCCACGTCCTCGAGCGCGGCACGGA
>NZ_JAAXOY010000349.1 GCF_012396155.1 Cellulomonas septica
GCCTGGGCGGCGGGGGAGTCGGGAGCGGACAGCACGACGGGCGTCCCGGCGTCGCCGGCCTCGCGCAGCGTCACGTCGAGCGGCACCTGGCCCAGCAGCGGCACGTCGCCGCCGGTCAGCCGGCCGAGGTTCTCCGCGACCCGCGCGCCACCGCCGGACCCGAAGACCTCGAGCCGCGACCCGTCGGGCTGCTCGAGCCACGACATGTTCTCGACGACGCCCACCACGTGCTGCCGCGTCTGCACGGCGACGGACCCGGCGCGCTCGGCGACCTCGGCGGCCGCGGCCTGCGGGGTCGTGACGACGACGATCTCCGAACCCGGCAGCAGCTGCGCGACGGAGATCGCGATGTCGCCGGTCCCGGGCGGCAGGTCGAGCAGCAGGACGTCGAGGTCGCCCCAGAAGACGTCGGCGAGGAACTGCTGGAGCGCGCGGTGGAGCATCGGGCCCCGCCACACGACCGGCTGGCCGGGCGGCACGAACATGCCGATCGACACGACCTTGACGTCGTGCGCGACGGGCGGCAGGAGCATGTCGTCGACCTTGGTCGGCGGGCGCGTGACGCCCAGCATGCGCGGGATCGAGAACCCGTAGATGTCGGCGTCGACGACCCCGACGCGCAGCCCGTCGGCGGCGAGCGCGACCGCGAGGTTGGCCGTGACCGACGACTTGCCGACGCCGCCCTTGCCCGACGCGATCGCGTACACCTTGGTGAGCGACGTCGGCTTGGCGAAGGGGATCTCGGGCTCGGCGTCGGTGCCGCGCAGCAGCGTGCGCAGCGCCTGGCGCTGCTCGGCGGTCATGACCCCGAGCTCGACGACGACCTCGGCGACGCCCTCGACCGCCTGCACCGCGCCGGTCACGTCGCGCGTCAGCGTCTCCTTGAGCGGGCACCCGGGCGTCGTGAGGTCGACGCCGACCCGGACGCGCGCACCCGCGGGCGTCGTCTCCACGTCGACCGACCGGACCATGCCGAGGTCGGTGATGGGGCGACGGATCTCGGGGTCGAGGACCGTCGCGAGCGCGCCGCGGACGGCGGCGTCGAGGGTCGTCGGGTCGGGCTGGGGCATGCCCTCATCGTAGGTGGCGCGCACCGGGCCTCCGGGACGGGGTCCCGTGGGAAAGGCCGGGCGGGTCAGACGGGTCGGTCGGCCCGGTCGTCCTCGCCGCGGTCCAGGTCGGCCCGCCCGGCGTCCATCCTCTCGGCGTCGGCCCGCTCCTGGTCCGCCCGCTCCTGCTCGGCGCGCTCGCGCTCCTCGCGCTCGGCCTCGCGCTCCTCGGCGAGCTCCTCGAGCAGGTTGCGCAGCTCGGACCGGACGAAGTCGCGCGTCGCGACCTCGGACAGCGCGATGCGCAGCGCCGCCATCTCCCGCGCGAGGAACTCGGTGTCCGCGAGGTTCCGCTCGGCCCGCTGCCGGTCCTGCTCGAACTGCACGCGGTCGCGGTCCGTCTGCCGGTTCTGCGCGAGCAGGATGAGCGGCGCGGCGTACGACGCCTGGAGCGACAGCACGAGCGTCAGGGCGGTGAAGCCCAGGTCGGCCTTGTCGAACTGCAGCCCCTCGGGCGCGAGGGTGTTCCACCCGATCCACACGGCGCAGAACACCGTCAGCCAGATGATGAACCGAGGGGTGCCGAGGAAGCGCGCGATCGACTCCGACCACTGCCCCTGCCGCTCGGAGTCGACGCGCGGGCGCGGCAGCACGACCCGCCGCGTCTCGCGCGGCTGGTCGAGCCGCTCAGCCACGACCGCCCCCGACGCGTCCCGCCGCGGGTGTCGCCGGCGTCGCGGGAAGGACCACGCGCGGCTCCTCGTCGGTCTCGCGCCAGTCCTCCGGCAGCAGGTGGTCGAGCACGTCGTCCACGGACACCGCGCCGAGCAGGCGCTTGTCGTCGTCGACCACGGGCAGCGCGAGCAGGTTGTACGTCGCGAGCTGGCGCGTCACCGACATGAGCGGCGCGTCGACGGGGATCGCCTCGACGTCGGTGTCGACGATCGAGCCGATCGCCTCGTGCGGCGGCTCGCGCAGCATGCGCTGCAGGTGGACGACGCCGATGAACCGGCCCGTCGGCGTCTCCAGCGGCGGTCGCGCGACGAAGACCATCGAGGCGAGCGCGGGCGCGAGGTCCTGACGGCGCACGTGCGCGAGGGCCGCGGCGATCGACGTCTCCGGGCCGAGGATCACGGGCTCGGTCGTCATGAGACCACCGGCGGTGTTGTCCTCGTACGCGAGGAGCCGCCGGACGTCCTTCGCCTCCTCGGGCTCCATGAGCTCGAGCAGCTCGGCCGCCTGCTCGTCGGGCAGCTCGCCCAGCAGGTCGGCGGCGTCGTCGGGCTGCATCGCCTCGAGGACGTCGGCCGCACGGGTCAGCTCGAGGCCCTGGAGGATCGCGACCTGGTCGTCCTCGGGCAGCTCCTCGAGGACGTCGGCGAGCCGCTCGTTGTCGAGCGCGACCGCGACCTCGAGGCGGCGCGTGGTGCCCAGGTCGTGCAGCACGTCGGCCAGGTCGGCGGCCTTGAGGTCCTCGTACTGCGCGAGGAGCAGCTCGGCACCCTGCGCGGTGGTCGACGTGCGGCCCAGCGCGATGACGCCCTCGACGGGCACCAGCAGCGTCTCGCCGCGACGGCGCAGCAGACCCGTCTTGCCGGCCGGTCGGCGGCGGACGAACACCTTGGTGACGAGCCAGTCGCCGCCGCGCTGCAGCTCGATCGCGACGTCCTCGACCGTCGCCTGACCCGACCCGTCCGCGAGGTCGACCGTGCGGTCCAGCAGCTCGCCGACGACGAGCGTCTCGGTCGCGCGCTGCTCGAACCGGCGCATGTTGACCAGGCCGGTCGAGATGACCTGACCGGCGTCGACGGCCGTCACGCGGGTGAGGGGCAGGAACACGCGCCGCCGGCCGGGCACCTCGACGACGAGACCGACCGCGCGCGGCGCACCCTTGGGACGGACCAGCACGACGACGTCGCGCACCCGCCCGACCTCGTCGCCGAGCGGGTCGAAGACGGTGGTGCCGGCGAGGCGCGCGACGAAGACCCTGGTCCCGACGCTGCTCACGGTCGCAGCCTAACGGGGTGCGACGGCATCGGCTGGTGGCATCCGTGCGCGCCGTGGGGGAGGATCGCGGCATGTCGTTCACGGGTCCGCGCGTCCCCCGCACCCCCACGCCGCCGCAGGGCGAGACGGTCGCGTCGTACGCGACCTACCTGGAGGCGCAGCGTGCCGTCGACCACCTGGCCGACAAGGCGTTCGCCGTGCAGCTCGTGACGATCGTCGGGACCGACCTGCGCATGGTCGAGCGCGTCACCGGGCGGCTGTCCTACCCGCGCGTCGCGCTGGGCGGGTTCGTGTCGGGCGCGTGGTTCGGCCTCTTCGTCGGCCTGCTGCTGTCGCTGTTCACCGCGCCGGGGTCGAGCAGCCCGTTCATCCCCGCGATCCTCATCGGCGGTGCGTTCGGCCTGCTGTTCTCCGTCATCACGTACTCGTTCTCGCGCGGGCGGCGCGACTTCACGTCGTCGAGCCAGATCGTCGCGTCGTCCTACGCGGTGCTGTGCCAGACCGAGCAGGCGCACAAGGCCCGCGAGCTGCTGCGCGAGGTCGGCGGCGTGCAGTCCGGCTGGCCCGCGCGCCCCGCGGTCACCCCGCCGACGCCGGTGTC
>NZ_JAAXOY010000035.1 GCF_012396155.1 Cellulomonas septica
GCAGCGTCGTCATGCCGTGCGCGGCCGCGTCGTCGGCGGCGTCGTGCAGCAGCGCCGACTTGCCGATCCCCGCCTCGCCGACGACGACGAGCGTGCCGCCCTGCCCGACGCGCGCGCCGGCCGCCAGGGAGCGGATCACCTGGCGCTCGTGCTCGCGGCCGACCAGCACCGTCCCACTCTAGGGAGACCCCAGGGGGACCCCCTGATGCGATGCGGGGTTCGTCACCGGGAAGGTCGAGATCGGACAAACCGTCCACGACGTCTCTCGAACAAGGAGCACCACCGTGACCCTCCAGGCCGACGCGCCGCAGCGCACCATCGACCCCGACAAGCTCATGTCCTTCGTCTTCCGTGCCGTCGACGAGGTCGGCGCGACCCTCAACACCGCGCTCGTCGTCATGGGTGACAAGCTCGGCTACTACCGCACGATGGCCGACGGTGAGCCGATCACCCCGGCCTCGCTCGCCGAGCGCACCGCGACCGCCGAGCCGTACGCGCGGGAGTGGCTGTCGGCGCAGGCCGCCGGCGGCTACGTCGAGTACGACCCGTCGACGCGCCGCTACACGCTGCCCGCGGAGCACGCGGCCGCGCTCGCCGACCCGACCAGCCCCGCGTACCTGCCCGGGTTCTTCCAGCTCGCCGCCGGCACCGTCCGTGACGCGCCGGAGATCCTCACGGCCGCGACCGACGGCGACGGGCTCGGGTGGCACGCGCACAACGGCAACGTGCACCACGGGTGCGAGCGGTTCTTCCGCACCATGTACAACGGGCATCTGCTGAACGAGTGGCTCCCGGCCCTGTCCGGCGTCGTGGAGAAGCTGACCGCCGGGGCGCGCGTGGCCGACGTCGGCTGCGGGCACGGCGCGTCGACGATCCTCATGGCGCAGGCGTTCCCACGCTCGACGTTCGTGGGATCGGACTACCACGCGGCGTCGATCGCGGTCGCGCGGGCGCGGGCCGAGGAGGCGGGCGTCGCGGATCGGGTGACCTTCGAGGTCGCGTCGGCCACGGAGTTCACGGGGCAGGGGTTCGACCTCGTCGCGATGTTCGACTGCCTGCACGACATGGGCGACCCCGTCGGCGCCGCGCGCTACGTCCGCCAGGCGCTCGCCGACGACGGCACCTGGATGGTCGTCGAGCCCATGGCCGGCGACCGCGTCGAGGACAACCTCAACCCCGTCGGTCGCACGTACTACGGCTTCTCGACGCTGCTGTGCACGCCCGCGTCGCTGTCGCAGGACGTCGGACTCGCGCTCGGCACGCAGGCCGGACCCGCGCGCATCCGCGACGTCGCGACGGCCGGTGGGTTCGGCGGCTCCTTCCGGACCGCTGCTGCGACGCCGTTCAACAACGTGTTCGAGATCCGGCCGTGAGCAGCTCGCGAACCTCGCGCCCGTCGGGTGCGCCCCGGGCCGCCGGTGCTTTCGGTCCGGGGGGAGGGGGTGACCTGGGGGCCGTGGCGGCGCAGACTGCGTCTGTGAGCCACGGCCCCCGGGCCACGCCCGAGCAGTCGTCGTCGGCGGCGCGCCCTGCGCCCGTCGGTGGACCTGCGCCCGTCGGTGGACCTGCGCCCGTCGGTGGTCCCGCCGTCGGTGGTCCGGCGTCGACGACGTCGACCAAGACCGCCGCGCGACCGGGCGGGACGACGTCGTCGGACCTCCCGCGGGCTCACCCGAGCCGGTCCGCCGACCCGGACGTCGAGGGCGTCGCGACGCGCGGCGACGTGCGGATCGCCTGGGCCGTCTACGGCGACCACCACGACGCGTCCGTCCCGACCGTGGTGCTCGTGCCGACGTGGTCGATCGTGCCGTCGCGGTTCTGGAAGCTGCAGGTCGGCTACCTCGCCCGGCACTTCCGCGTCGTCACGTTCGACGGGCGGGGGAGCGGCGCGTCGTCGCGGCCCGTCGGCGCCGCCGCCTACACCGACGCCGAGTACGCGGCCGACCTGCTCGCGGTCCTCGATGCGACCTCGACGTCGGCGCCCGTGCTCGTCACGCTGTCGTGCGGTGCCGCCTGGGCTGTCCACCACGCCGCTCGGCACCCGTCGCGCGTCAGCGGCATCGTCGCGATCGCCCCGTCGTGCGGGCTCGACGTCGCGACCCCTGGTCGTGACGAGGTGCCCTGGGACCGTCCCCTCGACACGACGCACGGCTGGGCGAAGTACAACAAGCACTACTGGCTCGGCGGCGGGTACGACGACTTCGTCGACTTCTTCTTCCGGCGCATGTTCCCCGAGCCGCACTCGACGAAGCAGGTCGAGGACTGCGTCGGGTGGGCGCACGAGATCACGCCGTCCGTGCTCGCCGACACGACGGCCGGTCGGCTCGGGTGCGACGGCGCCGTGTGCGAGTCGATCGTGCCGCTCGCCCGCACCGTGACCTGCCCCGTGCTCGTCGTCCACGGCTCCGACGACCGCATCCGACCGGTGGCCTTCGGCGAGCGGCTCGCCGAGCTGACCCGCGGGTCGCTCGTCGTCCTCGACGGCGCCGGCCACGGCCCACCCGCCCGCGACCCCGTCAAGACGAACCACCTCATCCGCTCGTTCGTCGAGCGTGTCGCCGGCCCTTCCGGTGCACCGCGGATCGAGGGACCGGAGGTGGACGCCGACGTGCCGCTCGTCGCGTCCTCGGGCGTCGCCGTCCGCCGCACGTGGACCCGTGCCCGCAACCGCCGCCGACGCGCGCTCTACCTGTCGTCGCCCATCGGGCTGGGGCACGCCCAGCGCGACGTCGCGATCGCCAGCGCGCTGCGCGAACGGCGTCCTGACCTGGAGATCGACTGGCTCGCGCAGCATCCCGTGACCCGCGTCCTGGCCGAGCACGGCGAGCGCGTCCACCCGGCGTCCGCGTGGCTGCGTAACGAGTCCGGGCACGTCGAGCACGAGGCCGGCGAGCACGACCTGCACGCGTTCCAGGCGATCCGGCGCATGGACGAGATCCTCGTGCACAACTTCATGGTGTTCTCCGACGTCGTCGAGGGCGGCGACTACGACCTGGTCGTCGGCGACGAGGCGTGGGACGTCGACTACTTCCTGCACGAGAACCCCGAGCTCAAGCGGTTCGCGTTCGCGTGGATGACGGACTTCGTCGGCTGGCTGCCGATGCCCGACGGGGGAGCGCACGAGGCCGCGCTGACCGCCGACTACAACGCCGAGATGATCGAGCAACGTGCTCGGTTCGCGCGGGTGCGCGACCGGTCGGTGTTCGTCGGGTCGCTCGACGACGTCGTCGACCAGCCCTTCGGCCCGGACCTGCCGTCGATCCGCTCCTGGACCGCCGACAACTTCTCGTTCGCCGGCTACGTGACGGGCTTCGACCCGGTCGCGGCCGCCGCCGAGGCGCCCGCCGTGCGCGCGCAGCTCGGTGTCGCTCCCGACGAGCGGCTGTGCGTCGTGACGGTCGGCGGCTCCGGCGTCGGCGGCCCGATGCTGCAACGCGTGCTCGACGCCGTCCCCGCGGCCCGGTCGCTCGCCCCCGACCTGCGGTTCGTCGTCGTCGCCGGACCGCGCATCGACCCGGCCTCGTTGCCCGCTCCCGACGGTGCGACCGTGCTCGGCTACGTCCCCGACCTGTACCGGCTGTCCGCCGCGTGCGACGTCGCCGTCGTGCAAGGTGGCCTGACGACCTGCATGGAGCTCACCGCTCTGCGCAAGCCGTTCGTCTACGTCCCGCTCCGCCACCACTTCGAGCAGACGTTCCACGTGCGCGCCCGCCTCGACCGCTACGAGGCCGGCCGCCACCTGCCCTACGAGGAGGCGGTCGACCCCGACGGCCTCGCGGAGGCCATCGCCAAGGAGGCCGGCCGTGAGGTCACGTACCGCCCGGTCGAGACCGACGGCGCCGCCCGCGCCGCCGAACTTCTCGCCGACCTCGTCTGACCGACACGACCTGCTCGCAGACGTCTGACCGACGCGCACTGCTCTCCGACGCCGTTCGGTCGGCGCCGCCCGGTGGCACCGGCGGGACGGCGAGCGTCGGCCGTCGCCCGAGCGACCTCAGCAGTCGTCGGGCTTGGGGATGTCGGTGCAGAGGTCGTCGACCAGTCGCGAACGGCGCTCCTCGACGGTGAACGGTGCGCTCGTCGTCGCGGTCGTCGCCGTGCCGTTGACGTCGCGCCACACCGTCGTGCCGTCGACCCGGTAGCGGCCCTGCCACGTCGTCGTGAGCGTGACCTGCACGGTGCCGAGCCGCTCGTAGAAGTGGAACGTGTCGTGGTCCGGCCACGCATGCCCCGGGCTGGTCGTGACCAGGTCCGCGGACCCGTCGCCGAAGTCGTACCGGTAGCTCGCCGGCGTCGCGACGACATCGACCCCGTACCCGAGCAGGTCCGTCCGCAACGTCTGCTCGGCGGGGTCGGTCATGACGACCGTCTCCTTGTTGACGAGCACCCACCCTCGGTCCGGCTGCAACCGCAGCACGGGCGCCGCCAACGGCAACCGCCGGAAGTCCGCCGCCGTCATCGTCGGCACAGCATCCTCCGGACACGAGTAGCCCAGCGCCAGCGTCCACTCAGCCGGCCACGGGTCGGTGAACTCGGCCCGCGTCTGCCGCCACAGAGGCAGGACGGGTGGCCCGTCGACGCAGACGGGGACGGGCACGGTGGTGTTCGACGGCCCGCATGCGATCCGGCCGTCCCCGTCGCTGTCGCCCCCACCGAACACGTCGTCGGCGTCGCCCATCTCGACACCGCCACCGGTCGTCACGTTGCACATCGGCGCTCGTGCGTACCTCGTCGTGGCGAGCGCCGGATCGGCGGACCTCGATCGCTGCAGCTCCTGCGCGGCCTCGAACGCGTTGACGACGTAGGCGCCTCCTTCAGCCTGCGAGCCCCAGTCCGCGGCGCTCGCCACGCCGGGCGAGCAGATGACGATCGTGCCAGCGGCCACGATGGCGAGTGCCAGCGACCGTGCACGCCTCACGCCGTGACCACCTCAGAGTCCACAGCGCGGACCAGCCATTTGCCGTCCTCGTAGAGAAGCGCCATCTCCACCGAGTAGGTCTCACGTTCGGGATCGTCGTTCACGACCATCCCAAACTCGTTCTCCTCGTGCGATGGTGCCTCGTCGATCGTGAGATGCACGGCGAAGTGCTTCTGGGGCACGACCTCCGTGGCGGTCACCGAGGAGACGGCGATGCCTCCTCCGATCGTGCGTTCGCCGCGCTCTATCTGGCGGGCCACGTCGGCCTGTGTGCTGCTGCAGAACCCACACTCCGCGTGGCTGAGGGCCGCGAAGTCGGCTACGTCGTTCGTCTGTACCGCGTATGGAAACAGTTGTACGAAGTACGCTGCGACCGCCGTCGAGCCCTCTACCGTTGGTGGCGAGTCCATGGCGGCGGGACGCTCCGGCTTCACGCCATCCGGGAGAGCCGCGATCGTCCCCGGCGTGTCCGGTGTCGGCGTCGTCGTCGGCGACGCATCAGGCGTGAGCGTCGCGGTCTCCCGTGGGGAAGCGACGGGGTCTGTCGGCGTCGGTTCGGCAGTGCACGCGCCTGCTGCGACGACGACGAGTGTGGCGACCAGTGCCGTGACGGCCGGGCTCACGCGGCCGTGCCCCCTTGCGCGGTTCGACATGGGGGCGAAGGTAGTCGAACCGGACATCTCGGCGACGGCGTCATCCACAGCCCGGTCACCCCCGGGTCGCGAGTCTGGGCGGCAGCCATGCGCCGGGAATGAGTGCGACGGGGGCGGCGTTGGGGCAGTAGGCTGGCCGGAGCCGCACCGCAGGTGAGCCTCGGGTCGGCAGCTTGAAAACTAAACATGGGGGTGATCGGTTTCGACGGTGATCGTCGAGTCAGGAGAAGCGGGTCGAGGACGCACGGTTATCTCGTCAACGCTCCGTGCAAATCATAGGTGCCGATAACAAGCGCACCGACTTCGCCCTCGCCGCCTGAGCGAGCCTCGAAGTCCGTCGGCCTAAGTACGCTCTCGACTTAGTTCCCGGCGTCATCTAGAGAGCCACTGCTGATCCTCATCGTCAGTGTGAGGATCGGGACTTCTAGCTGACTGGGCCTGTCCACCTTCTCGTCCGTGGGAGTGGTGGAGGCCGAGAAAATCCATCACGGACTGCACCCGGAGAATCCCTGGTTCCACGTCATCGGACGCGGGTTCGATTCCCGCCACCTCCACAGTTCGAAGGGACCCATCCGCACGGATGGGTCCCTTCGTCGTTCGTGGACATCCGTGCGCTTCCTCGTGCGTCCTCCCGGCTTCTGATCCGCGACGTACCGCCGGTTCGGCTGCCGATGACGCGCGATCGCAGCGCCGAACCATAGGCACACAGCTTCCTTCGGCGGTAGGGTTGTGCCTATGGAACTGTCGGTGGCCGAGGCTGCGGAGCTCCTCGAGGTGTCGCCGCGACGCGTGCGCCAGCTGATCGAGGCCGGCCGTCTGCAAGCTCGGCAAGTCGGGCGGCAGTGGCTCGTCGAGGCCGCGTCGCTGCCGTCGCGTCCGCGCCGCGCCCGGCCGATGGTCCCGGATGTCGCCTGGGCGATCCTCGCGGATGTCGCCCCGGATGACTACGCGCCGGACGAGGCATATCGGTGGCGTCAACGTCGCAACCGTCTCGTGCACGACGCGGAACCTGAGCAGCTGCTGGCGTCGTGGGTCAGCTCGCGCGCGCGCCGTCAGGTGTTCGAGGCTCGTGCGCCGCACGGGCTGCTCGACGACGAGCGGGTCGTACCGTCGGGGTTGTCGGACGGGCGTGCCGGCATCGCCGCGGGCAATCTCGTGGAGGGATACGTCCGGGCCGTCGACGTGGACGCCGTGCGGCGCGAGTACCTGCTGCGGCCGGGAGGAGTCGCGGCGAACGTCGTCCTGCACGTCGTCGACGAGCTGCCTCCCCGGCCGGTGCCTCGCCTCGTCCTGGCGGCGGACTTGGCCGAGCATGACGAGCCCAGGGCGCTGGCCCGCGCAGGCGCCCTCATCCGGGAGACCCTCGCGAGGGGAGGATCGTGAACGTCGCGATGCCCGTCATGCGGGAGTCGCAGCGGGCTGGATGGCACGCGCTGTTCGACGTGTACGACTCGCACCCCACGGGCTGGACGCTCGTCGGCGGCCAGATGGTGCACCTGTGGTGCGCCGAGCGAGGGCGGTCACCGATGCGGCCGACCGACGACCTTGACGCCGTGCTGGACGTCCGAGGAGAACCGAGCAACCCGGGCGTCCTGATGACGTTCACGACCGTTCTCGACGGTCTCGGATTCGTCCCCGCCGGTACGTCGCCGACCGGGCATCAGCACCGGTGGGTCAAGGGCGACGCGCAGATCGACGTGCTCATCCCGCGGCATGTCGGCGAGCGGGCCGCTCAGCGCAAAGGCGCCGGTGGCGGGACGACGCTCGAGACGCCCGGTGCGCAGCAGGCGCTGGACCGGACCGAGAACGTGCAGGTCACCGTCGGCGATCGGGCCGGGACCGTGCGACGACCGAGCCTGCTGGGTGCGTTGGTGGCGAAGGCTGCCGCGCACACGGTCACCCTGGACACCGCAAGGGCGCGACACCTCGACGACTTCCTCGTGCTGACCACGCTGATCGAACCCGCTGACCGCGTCGACGCGGCGACGCGGCGGGACCGCGATCATCTGCACGGGATGCTGGGAGCCATCGCGAAGAGTCGCCGCTCGTTGCTCGCGGTCGACGGTGCGCAGGACGGCGTCTACACGCTCCGGCTCGCGCTCGGCCTCGAGCTGTAGGCCGCGGACTCGAGCGCGTGCGCCGGCCCCGTGTGCCGCTCGTCGGCCGGAACGGGAGCGGACTGTGGCCCGGCGCGGCGTGGAGCCGCTCGGACGCGTCGACGGGCCCACCGCGGCGGCGGGCCCGTCGTGCGTCACGCAGGTGTCAGAACACCTGGCGGAGGTTGGCGCGGGTGAGGTCGAGGAGCTCGTCGCCGCGGCCCGAGAGCAGGGTGCGCAGCGCGTAGAGCGCGAAGCCCTTGGCCTGGTCGAGCTTGACCGACGGCGGGATCGTGAGCTCCTGGCGCTCGGTGACGACGTCGATGAGCGCGGGCCCGTCGTAGGCGAACGCCTCCTTCAGTGCCCCGTGCAGGTCGGCGGACGCGTCGACGCGGAACGCCTTGAGCCCGGCGGCCTGGGCGATCGCGGCGAAGCTCGGGTTCTCGAGGTCGGTGGCGTTCGTGACGAAGCCGGCGGCCTTCATCTCGAGCTCGACGAAGTTGAGGGACGCGTTGTTGAAGACGACCACCTTCACGGGCAGGCGGTTCTGCGTCAGCGTCAGGAGCTCGCCGAGGAGCATCGCGACGCCGCCGTCGCCGGACAGCGCGACGACCTGGCGGCCGGTCGCGGCGGCGGCGCCGACGGCCTGGGGCAGCGCGTTGGCCATCGAGCCGTGGATGAACGAGCCGATGAGCGAGCGGCGGCCGTTCATGTGCAGGTAGCGCGCGGCCCAGATGACGGGGGAGCCGACGTCGGGGATGAAGACGGCGTCGTCGGCGGCGAGCTCGTCGATGACGCGCGCGACGTACTGCGGGTGCAGCGGCTGCGTGCCCTTGCGCGGGGTGGCGAGGTCGTCGAGCTTGGTGCGCGTCTTGGCGTAGTGCGCGAGGGCCTCGTCGAGGTGCTCGCGGTCGGTCTGCTGCGGGAGCAGGGGGAGGAGCGCGTCGACGGTCTCGGCGACGTCGCCGACGAGGCCGAGGGCGAGGGGCGTGCGGCGGCCGAGGTGCTCGCCGCGCAGGTCGATCTGGACGACCTTCGCCTTCTCGGGGATGAAGGCGCGGTAGGGGAAGTCGGTGCCGAGCATGATCAGCGTGTCGGCGGCCTCCATGGCCTTGTACCCGGAGGCGAACCCGAGCAGGCCGGTCATGCCGACGTCGTACGGGTTGTCGTGCTCGACGAACTGCTTGGACCGCAGCGTGTGGACGACGGGCGCGGCGAGCTTGCCGGCGAGCGCGACGACCTGGTCGTGGGCGTGCTCGGCACCGGCGCCGGCGAGCATCGTCACGCGCTTGGCGTCGCGCAGCAGGGTCGCGGCCTCGTCGAGCTCGGACGACGCCGGCAGCACGCGCGGACGCGTCGCGCGGACCGGTGTGGCGGTGGTGTCGAGCGCCTCGGCGAGGGCGATGTCGCCCGGGATGACGACGACGGCGACGCCGCGCTTCTCGAGAGCGGTCTGGATCGCGGTGCGCAGGATGCGCGGCATCTGCGTCGGCGACGAGACGTACTCCGAGTACACGGACGCCTCGCGGAACAGCTCCTGCGGGTGCGTCTCCTGGAAGTAGCCGCTGCCGATCTCCTCGGTCGGGATGTGCGCGGCGATCGCCAGGACCGGCACGCGCGAGCGCTGCGCGTCGTAGAGGCCGTTGATGAGGTGCAGGTTGCCCGGCCCGGCGCTGCCGACGGCGACGGCGAGCTCGCCGGTGAGCGCGGCCTCGGCGCCGGCGGCGAACGCAGCGGCCTCCTCGTGGCGGACGTGCACCCAGTCGATGCCGGAGCCGCGCAGCGCGTCCGTGAAGCCGTTGAGCGAGTCCCCGGGGATGCCGTACACGCGCTTCACGCCCGAGGCGACGAGGGTGTCGACGATGTTCTTGGCGACGGTGGTCATGGTCCTTCTCTCGGTGGTGGTGTCGTCGCGAAGGTCAGGACGCGGCGGTGGGTGCGGTGGTCGGGGCGGCGACGGCGGGCCAGACGAGGTCGCAGACGTGACGGGCGAGGTCGTCGTCGAGCGGGGCGTGACCCCAGACCAGCCGGTGGTAGACGGGGGCGAACAGCACGTCGACGACGAGGGTGATGTCGACGTCGGCACGGACGCCGCCCTGCTGGACGCCGCGCTCCAGGTGGTGCGCCGCGGTCGCGCGCCGTGGTTCGAGCCAGCGCTCGAGCATCGCGACGCCGACGGCCCGGTCGCTCGCGGCCGCCGCGAGGAGCTGGCGGACGAGCTGCCCGGCGGGGGTGTCGCGCAGCAGCGTGACGAGGGCGTCGACCTGGAGCGTCAGCGCCTCGCGGACGGGGAGCGCGTCGTCGAACTCGATGCTCTCGTGGAACCGGTCGAGCAGCCCCTCGGCGAGCACCGCGGCGGACGACGGCCACCACTTGTAGATCGTCGTCCGGGAGACGCCGGCGCGCGACGCGACCGCGTCGATCGTCGGGACCCGGCCCCCCTCGAGCGCGAGGTCGGTCGCGGCGTCGAGGATCGCGTGCCGGGTCCGCTCGGAGCGGGGGCGTCCGGCGCGCGGTGGCGTCGAATTACTGGACACGATGTCCACTATAAGCCCGCGTCGCGCGGACGGCACGCCCACGTGGTCCACGTCACGACGTCCGGCGCCGGCACACGTGCCGACGCGCGCGACGACGCGTGCACGCGCCAGGCACGCGCGCCGGCGGCGGGCGTGCCAAGGTGCACTCGGAGCGACGACGACGAGGAGGCGGCGATGGTCGACGCACCGGTCCCGTTCGAGGTCCACGAGTCCGGGGCCTACCTGCACGGCACCAAGGCCGACCTGCGGGTGGGCGACCTGCTCGAGGCGGGCCGCCGCTCGAACTACGGCACGGGCCGGGAGGCCGGGTTCGTCTACGTCACGCAGACGCTCGACGCCGCGACCTGGGGTGCCGAGCTCGCCGCGGGCGACGGACGCGGACGGATCTACGTGGTCGAGCCGACGGGCGACCTCGAGGACGACCCGAACGTCACCGACCAGCGCTTCCCGGGGAACCCCACGCGGTCGTACCGCACGCGCGAGCCGGTGCGCGTCGTCGGGGAGATCGCCGACTGGGTCGGTCACCCGCCCGAGCAGCTCGCGACGATGCGCGCACACCTCGCCGAGCTCGACCGGCAGGGCGTCGAGGCGATCGAGGACTGACGCGGCAGGCGCCCTGTCGGACGCCGCGCTGAGGCGTCCGAAGTCGGGTCGATGGTCCCGGACCGCGGCACCCCCTGCGTCACTAGCGTCGAGTCGACGACTCGGGGTGGAGCGACCATGACCAGCATCAAGGAAGCAGCCGACACGTTCCTGGACTCCCGGCGGATCGCCGTCACGGGCGTCTCCAGGACACCGGAGAGCCATGGCGCGAACGTCGTGTACCGACGCCTGCGCGAGGTGGGCTACGAGGTGTTCGCGGTCAACCCGAACGCCGCCACGGTGGAGGGTGACCGGGCGTACGACACCCTGGGCGCGATCCCGGGCGGCGTCGACGCCGTCGTCGTCGCGACCCGGCCCGAGCACGCGCGCGGGACCGTCCAGGAGGCGATCGACCTCGGCGTCGGGCAGGTGTGGATGCACCGCTCGGTGGACCGCGGCAGCGTCGACGACGACGCCGTGCGGCTCGGTCGCGAGCACGGGCTCACCGTCATCGACGGCGGCTGCCCGCTCATGTACGGGCGGGCCGCGGACCGCGGTCACCGCGTGATGTGCCGCCTCATGACCCTCACGCGACGGGTCCCGCGCGAGGTCTGAGCGCGCGGGTCAGCTGGCGTCGAGGGACAGCCGGACGCCGTCGTCCTGCGCGCCGACGTACAGCGACCAGGTCACGCCGTCGACGACCTTGGTCCAGGTCACCGAGCCGTCCGTCGCGCTCGGGTCCGTCCAGCCCGAGTCCTCGGCGCTCGCCGTCAGGGCGGCGACGACGTCGGCGGCCGTGGTGCCGTCCTCGGGAACGAGCGTCTTCGCCGCCTTCGCGACGACCCGCTGGCCGAGCGACGAGCCGCCGTCGCGCGTCACGACGTCCTGCACGGTCGTGCCGGGCACCTCGAGCGTCCACACCGGCTCGGCCTGCAGCCGCGCGAGCGTCCCGTCGCCCGACGAGCACGCCACGAGCGCCGCGAGCGCGAGGACGGCGACGACCGTCGCGGTCACGCGGCGCCACGTGGCGTGCACTCAGTCCTCCTGACGACGGGTCCGTCGGGCCGCCGCGAACGCCCCGAGGACGGTCAGCGCGCCGACGGCCACCGCCAGCATGGCCCAGCGGAGGACCTCGCCGGCGTCGGAGCCCGTCGTGGCGAGCGGAGACG
>NZ_JAAXOY010000350.1 GCF_012396155.1 Cellulomonas septica
CCCGGATCGAGCTGCCCGTGGGGTCGTCGGTGGCCGAGCTCGGGGTGCCCGGGCTCGCGCCCGGCGCGTCGCACGACGAGCTCTTCGCGGTGCCGACGTCCCGCCGCGCGGTCGTCGTCGTGGGGCCGGTCCGCTCGGTGCGTGGCGACCCGTTCGGCCTGGTACGACGCAGCATCCGCTGGACGTCCCCGGTGGAGCTGTTCGTGCACCCGCTCACCGTGGGGCTGACCGGGTCGGGCTCGGGCGTGCTGCGCGACCTCGAGGGCCAGTCGACGCGCGACCTGTCCGACTCGGACCTGTCGTTCCACGCGCTGCGCGACTACGTCGCGGGCGACGACCGCCGGTACATCCACTGGCGCACGACCGCGCGCCGCGGCTCGCTCATGGTCAAGCAGTTCGAGGACACCCGCCGGACGCAGACGGTGATCGCGCTCGCGACGGACCCGCGCGACTACGCGGACGACGACGAGTTCGAGCTCGCGGTGTCCGTGGTGGCGTCCCTCGCGGTCCACACGATCCGCGAGCAGCGCGACATCGCCGTGCTGGCCGGCCCGGGGGCGCTGCGCGTGCAGACCCCGCCGCTGCTGCTCGACGACTGCGCACGCCTCACGCAGGCCGAGGGCGGCGCGGGTGCGGCCCTGCTCGGGCGCCGGGTCGCGCGCGAGACGCCTGACGTGTCGGTCGCGATCCTGGTGACGGGGTCGGCGGTCGACGACGCGACGCTGCGGCTCGGTGCCCGGCACGTCCCGACGGGCACGCGCACGGTCGTGGTGCGCTGCCGGCGCGGGGCGGAGGTCGCGGTCCGCACGCAGGGCACGCTCAGCATGGCGACCGCCGGGGCGCTGTCCGACCTGCCGCGCATGCTGCGCCGGGTGGTCGCGTGAGCACCCGACCCGTGATCGGCGTGCGGACGGCACGCGCCGCGACGGTCGACGTCGTCGTGCTCGTCGAGCCCGCCGACGTGCTCGCGGCCTCCGCGGGCGACCTGTACGTCGCGATGACCCGCCCGACGCGCGCGCTGCGGGTGCTCCACAGCGCGCCGCTGCCCGCCGGCTGGGCGGCGGACTGACGCGTCACGACCGCGGGCGCGTCGTGTCCGAGGACCGGACCGTCTTGGGTCGCGGGCCGGACGGGGCGCACCATAGGGACGTGCCCAAGGCCCTGCTGCTCGAGAACCTCCACCCGCAGGCGCGCTCGATCCTCGAGTCCGCCGGCTACGACGTGACCACCCGCACGGGTGCGCTCGACGAGCACGAGCTCGTCGAGGCCCTCCAGGGGGTCCAGCTCCTCGGCATCCGCTCCAAGACGCACGTGACGTCCGCGGTGCTCGAGCAGGCGTCCGACCTCGTCGCGATCGGCGCGTACTGCATCGGCACCAACCAGATCGACCTCGCCGCGGCGGCGTCGCGCGGTGTCGCGACCTTCAACGCGCCGTTCTCGAACACGCGCTCGGTCGTCGAGATCGCGATCTCCGAGATCATCGCGCTGACCCGCCGCCTCACCGAGTTCGACAAGGCCATGCACGACGGCGTGTGGAACAAGTCGGCGACCGGCGCGCACGAGGTCCGCGGCCGCACGCTCGGCATCATCGGCTACGGCAACATCGGCACCCAGCTGTCGGTGCTCGCCGAGAACCTCGGCATGTCCGTCGTCTTCTACGACACGGCCGAGAAGCTCGCGCTCGGCAACGCGCGCCGCATGGACACGCTCGACGAGCTGCTCGAGGCGGCCGACATCGTCACGCTGCACGTCGACGGCCGCAGCGGCAACGCGGGCCTCTTCGGTGCGAAGCAGTTCGCGCGCATGCGCCCGGGCGCGGTGTTCCTCAACCTGTCGCGCGGCTTCGTCGTCGACTACTCGGCCCTGCGTGACGCCGTCGTGTCGGGTCACGTGAGCGGCGCGGCCGTCGACGTCTTCCCCGTCGAGCCCAAGCGCAAGGGCGACCCGTTCGACTCCGAGCTGCGCGGCCTGCCGAACGTCATCCTCACGCCGCACACGGGCGGCTCGACCGAGGAGGCGCAGGAGGCGATCGGCCAGTTCGTGTCGAACAAGGTGCGCGACTACCTGTCGACGGGCTCGACGACGCTCAGCGTCAACGTGCCGAACCTCGCGCTCGACCAGCCGCCGGGCGTGCACCGCCTCGCGTACCTGCACCACAACGTGCCCGGGGTCCTCGCCGCCGTGAACGCCACGCTCGCCGAGCACGGCGTCAACATCGAGGGCCAGCTCCTCGCGACGCGCGGCGACCTCGGCTACGTGGTCACCGACGCCGGCTCGGCCGTCGACCAGGCCGTCGTCGACGCGCTCTCGTCGCGCCCGGAGACGGTGCGGCTGCGCCTGCTGTCCTGACCTGCCGGTCGTCCGCCTCTGCGGCCGACGCCGTCCATGACGAAGGGCCCCGCCGGTCGCCGGCGGGGCCCTTCGTCATGCGGTACGGGTGAGGCTCAGGACGAGCCGGACTTGCGCTGGAACCGGCGCTGGGCCGGGCCCGTCGTCTCCGACCCGTGGACCTGCCCGGTGTTCGTGGAGCCCGCGGCCGTCCGGTGCTGCGCCGCCTTCTTGCGGTCGAGCGCCTCCCGGAACTTCGCCTTGGCGTCCTCGCTCACCGCCTCCGCTGCCGGCTTCGCGCTGTCGTTGCTCATCGGCTACTCCTCGGTGTGACTCGGTCCGTCGACGCACCCGGGGGGCGCGTCGGTCCAGCCTCCCGGACCGCGCGCGGCCGCGCCACCCGTTTGGGCGCCCGCGTCGTCCGGGGCGTGCCGTGCGACGACGGCGGCGGCAGGTGACGCCTGCGCGGTCCCGTCGGGCGTCGTCGCGTGCGGGGTACGGTCGAGCGGTGACCACCGCACCGCCGCCCCTGCCCCACCGGCGCGCGGGCGGTCTCTCGCTCCCGGTCGTCTCGCTCGGGCTGTGGCAGAACTTCGGCGAGGCGCGACCCTACGCGCAGCAGCGCGAGGTCGTGCTGCACGCGGTCGAGCGCGGCGTCGTGCACCTCGACCTCGCGAACAACTACGGGCCCCCGCCGTTCGCCGCCGAGGAGACCGTCGGACGGCTGCTCGCGACGGACCTGCGCGGCCACCGCGACGAGCTCGTCGTGACCACCAAGGCCGGGTACCGCGCGTGGCCCGGCCCGTACGGCGAGCACGGGTCCGCGAAGTACCTGCGCGCCTCGCTCGACGAGTCGCTCCGACGGCTCGGCGTGGACGCCGTCGACGTGTTCTACAGCCACCGCTTCGACCCGACGACGCCACTCGAGGAGACGATCGGTGCCCTGGGTGCGGCGGTCCGCGCGGGCAAGGCCGTGCACGTGGGCATCTCGTCGTACTCCGCCGACCGCACGCGAGAGGCGCTCGACGTCGCCGCACGGCTCGGGGTGCGCCTCGCGGTGCACCAGCCCGCCTACTCGATCCTCAACCGGTGGGTCGAGACGCCCGGCCCTGACGGCCGGTCGCTGCTCGACGTCGCCGGCGACGCCGGGATGGCGGTCGTGGCGTTCTCGCCGCTCGCCCAGGGCATGCTCACGCCCCGGTACCTCGACGGGGTCCCCGCCGACTCGCGCGCCGCACGCGGCGGCCCGCTGCGCCCCGAGTGGCTGAACCCCGAGGTGCTCGACCACGTGCGCGCGCTCGACGGCGTCGCGCGCGCCGGTGGACGC
>NZ_JAAXOY010000351.1 GCF_012396155.1 Cellulomonas septica
CGACGTCCGCCCGCTCGCCGGTGCACTCTACGGGCGCGCCACCGGCGGCGGGCGGGTCGTCGACGACCCGGGCTAGGCGGGCCCGGTCGCGTCGCGTGCGGGTACGTCGCGGCGGGCCGGGCCGTCGTACCGGCTCAGCGGGCGGATGAGGGAGTTGGACGCGAGCTGCTCCATGACGTGCGCGGTCCACCCGACGACGCGCGCGGCGGCGAACAGCGGCGTGAACGTGGGGGTGTCGAACCCCATGAGGTGGTAGGCCGGACCGGTGGGGTAGTCGAGGTTCGGCAGGATGCCGGTGCGCTGCGTCATCGCGTCCTCGAGCGCGACGTACAGGTCGAGCAGGTCCTGCCGGTCGTAGTGCTCGACGAGCTGCTCGAGCCAGCGCCGCATGGTGGGGACGCGCGAGTCGCCGTGCTTGTAGACGCGGTGCCCGAAGCCCATGACCTTGCGCTTGGCGGCCATCTCCTCGTCGAGCCACGACGCGGCGCGCGACGCGGAGCCGATCTCGGCGAACGTCGCCATGACCGCCTCGTTGGCGCCGCCGTGCAGCGGGCCCTTGAGCGCGCCGACGGCGCCGGTGACGGCGGAGTGCAGGTCGGACAGCGTCGAGGCGATGACGCGCGCGGTGAACGTCGAGGCGTTGAACGAGTGCTCTGCGTAGAGGATGAGCGAGACCTCGAACGCCTTGACGACGACGGGGTCGGGGACCTCGCCGAACGTCATCCAGAAGATGTTCTCGGCGAAGGGCAGGTCGTCGCGGGCCGCGATCGGCTCCTGGCCGCGGCGGCGCCGCTGGTCGATCGCGACGACCGCGGGCAGCTGCGCGAGCAGCTGGACCGACTTCGCGAGGTTCGCCTCGGGCGACGGGTCCTCGGCACGCGGGTGGTGCGCGCCGATGACGCTCACGGCGGTGCGGACGACGTCCATCGGGTGGCACGTCGTGGGGAGCGCGAGCACGGCGTCGACGACGGGGTCCGGGAGGGTGCGCTGGGACCGGCCGCGGCCCTGGAACGCGGCGAGCTCGTCGGCGTTCGGGAGCTCGCCGTGCCAGAGCAGGTAGGCGACCTCCTCGAAGAGGCAGCGCTCGGCGAGCTGGTCGACGGGGTAGCCGCGGTACAGCAGCGAGTTGCTGTCCGGGTCGACGGACGAGATCGCGGTCGTGTCCACGACCACGCCGGCGAGCCCCTTGTGGATCTCGGTCATGCACAGCCTCCATCGCCGTTGACGGAAATTGCACGGACGCCCGGTGCGCGGGCGCTACAGCCTGAAGTTGAACACGCCCTCGTCGAACCGGTTGTAGGACGCGTAGTCGAGCAGGTCGTACAGCTCGGCGCGCGTCTGCATGCGGTCGAGCAGCCCCTCCTGCGTGCCGGTCGCGAGGATCTCGTCGAGCCCGGCCACGGCCGCGCCCATCGCGAGACGCAGCAGCGTGACGGGGTAGATGACGATGTTCATGCCGAGGTCGTCGAGCTCCTGCGCGGTGAGCAGCCGGCCCTTGCCGAACTCGGTCATGTTGGCGAGCAGCGGCACGTCGAGCGCGTCGCGGAAGGCCGCGAACTCGTCGGGGGTCGTGAGCGCCTCGGGGAACACGGCGTCGGCGCCCGCGTCGACGAGCGCGTGCGCGCGGTCGATGGCCGCGTCGAGCCCGGCGACGGCGCGCGCGTCGGTGCGGGCGATCACGAGGAAGTTCGGGTCGCGACGGCCGTCCACCGCCGCGCGGATGCGGCGCAGCGCGGTCTCGTCGTCGACGACGTCCTTGCCGTCGAGGTGCCCGCACCGCTTGGGGTTGACCTGGTCCTCGATGTGGCAGCCGGCGAGGCCCGCGTCCTCGAGACCCTGGACGGTGCGCGCGACGTTCATGGGCTCGCCGAAGCCCGTGTCGGCGTCGACGATCGACGGCAGGTTGCTCTGCCGCGCGATCTGCCCCGCGCGCAGCGTCACCTCGCTCGCGGTCGTCAGGCCGATGTCCGGCAGCCCCAGGTCCGCCGAGATCACGGCTCCGGACACGTAGACCCCGTCGAACCCCTTGGACTCGATGAGCCGGGCCGACAGCGGGTTGAAGGCTCCGGGCAGGCGCAGCAGCCGCCCCGACCCGAGGGCCTCGCGCAGGGCGACGCGCTTCTCCGCGGCGGTCGTCGTCGCGTACAGCATCAGAAGAGTCCTCCCGGGGAACGGACGGCGTCGAGGACCGCGGCGGGTGCGACGAGCGTGAGGCCCGCGAGCTCGTCGGGCCCCAGGGACGTCAGGCGCTGCGCGACGTCGAGGAACCGCTCGACCTCGGCCTCGCCGAGCACGTCGGTCGCGAGCGTGCGGAACTTCTCGACGTACTGCGGTCGTGTGAACGGGCGCGCGCCGAGCGGGTGCGCGTCGGCGACGGCGATCTCCTCGACGACGACGTCGCCACTCGTCGTCGTGATCTCGAGCCCGCCGCCGAACGCCTTCTCCGCCGGGTCGGTGGAGTGGTACCGCGCGGTCCACACCGGGTCCTCGGTCGTGGTGATCTTCCGCCACAGCTCGACGGTGTCCGGCCGGGCCGCGCGCTCCGGGGCGTAGGAGTCGACGTGGTGCCAGCGCCCGTCCTGCAGCGCGACCGCCACGATGTACGGGATCGAGTGGTCGAGCGTCTCGCGCGACGCGGTCGGGTCGTACTTCTGCGGGTCGTTCGCGCCGGACCCGATGACGTAGTGGGTGTGGTGCGACGTGTGAATCACGATCGACGCGACGTTCGCGGGGTCCGCCAGGTCGGGGCGCTCCCGGTGCAGCCGGCGGGCCAGGTCGATGAGCGCCTGCGACTGGTACTCCGCCGAGTGCTCCTTGGTGTACGTGTCGAGGATCGCCGTCTTCGGCTCGCCCGGCCCGGGCAGCGGCACGTCGTACGACGCGTCCGGCCCGTCGAGCATCCACGCCACGACGCCGTCCTCGCCCTCGTAGATCGGGCTCGGTGCCCCCTCGCCGCGCATCGCCCGGTCGACGGCCTCGATCGCGACCTTCCCGGCGAAGGCCGGGGCGTACGCCTTCCACGACGAGATCTCACCCTTGCGCGACTGGCGCGTCGCCGTCGTCGTGTGCAGCGCCTGCCCGACGGCCTGGAACGTGACCTCCGGCGCGAGCCCGAGGAGCGTGCCGAGCCCCGCCGCGACCGACGGGCCCAGGTGCGCGACGTGGTCGATCTTGTGCGCGTGCAGGCTGATCGCCCGCACCAGGTCCACCTGGATCTCGTACCCCGTGGCGATCGCGCGCACGAGGTCCGCGCCCGACCGGCCGACGTGCTGCGCGACCGCGACGAGCGGCGGGATGTTGTCGGCCGGGTGCGAGTAGTCCGCCGCCAGGAACGTGTCGTGGTAGTCGAGCTCGCGCACCGCGACACCGTTGGCCCACGCGGCCCACTCCGGGGAGACGCGCACGTCGGGCGCCAGACCCGAGACGGTCGACCCGTGCCGCGCCGACGACGGGGCGTGCGGGTGCGCGACGGCCTGCGCGCGCGCGGCGACGACGGGGGAGCGGGTGAGGGACGCGGCGGTCACGGCGGCGTTGTCGATGACGCGGTTGACGACCATGTCGACGACGTCGTCGGGCACCGGGACCGGGTCGGCGGCGACCTCCGCGATCGCCCACGCGAGCTGGTCGCTGCGCGCCAGGCGGTCGGCGCTCGGGTGCACGCGCAGGTGGTGTGTGCGGGGCAACGTGCCT
>NZ_JAAXOY010000352.1 GCF_012396155.1 Cellulomonas septica
GGTCGACGAACGGCACGGCACCGCGCAGCACCTGGATCGTGCCGGGCGCGACGTTGCCGTCGGGCCCGCCGCCCGTGCGGTACCGCGGCAGCCGCATCGGGGCACCCTTGGGCGGGACCGCGCCGTACGCGCGCAGCGTCCCGTCGGGCTCGCGGACGGCGGGCGCGAGGTGCAGCTCGCCCGCGGCGCGGTCGACGCGGAACACCTGGTCGTCGGGCCCGTGCCCTGCGAACGAGTCGACCTCGGCCCACGTGTCCCAGCCGGGGCCCGCGGCGACCTCCAATACCAGCGGCGGACCCGCGACGACAGGCCCGTGCTCGAGCGGGAAGACCTGCGCGTACGTGCCCTCCGACAGCCCGACGACCTCGTCCTCGACGGTCGCCGCGTGGATCGCCGCGACGGTCCCGCCGATCGTGAACGCGCTCGCCTCGCGGACCGTGGGCGACGCCGAGTAGCCCGTGTAGTCGGTGTCGGGCGGGACGACCCGGCAGCGCAGCCAGCCCGCGCGGCGGTCGGCGAGCACGTGCGCGGTGTGCGTCGCCGGGACGTGCAGCACCACGTCGCCGGGGCGGTTGAGGCCGCCGGTGCCGTCGCTGTCGACGTCGCACGACACCCACGCGCGCCCGTCCCACGCCTCCCAGACGATCGGCGGGTGCCGCGGGTCGACGCCGACGCCCTGCACGTCGGAGTCGAAGCGCAGGACCACGACGCACGACGGCGCCGCGTCGTCGAGGCCGAGCAGCAGCACGTCGTCGAGCTGCGGGACGTCGGCGAACACGGGGAACGGCTCGCGGAACGAGAGCTGCTCGTCGTGCGGCACGGGCTCGCCGCCGGGGCGCTGGGTCAGCACGTGCGTGAGCGACCGCGGGGGGATGCGCAGCTCCGCGGTCGTCGCGAACACGACGGGCTCCTCGCCCTCGCCGCGCTGCGTCGCCGACTCGGTCCCCTCGGGCACGACGACCGTCTCCGGCTGCGGCGCGGACAGCCACATCGTCACGTCGACGGTCGCCGCGCCGGCCGGGTGCAGCGTGACGCCCAGCAGGTCGAGGAACGCGACGTACAGCCGGTCGGGCACGCGGTTGAGCCGGTAGAACAGCTCGTCCGCCATGAACGCGACCGTCTCGATGAGCGTCACGCCCGGGTCGGACACGTTGTGGTCGGTCCACTCCGGGCAGCGTCGCTGCACCATGCGCTTCGCGTCGTCGACGAGGTCCTGGAACCGCCGGTCGTCGAGGTTCGGGGTGGGCAGCACGTCAGGCACCTCCGCCCGTCGGCCCGGCGGCGCCCGTGCCCGCGGGGGAGCCGGGGCGCTCGTCGGGGATCGTGTAGAAGGGGAAGACGAGGTTGCGGGGGTCGTTCGTACCGCGCAGCGCGTACTGCACGTCGATGTACAGCAGGCCGCGGTCGACCTCGTCGTACCGGACCAGCACGTCCTGCAGGTCGATGCGCGGCTCCCACCGGTCGAGCGCGACGCGGACGGCGTCGGCGATCGCGCCCGCGGTCGACGCGTCCGCCGGGGCGAACACGTAGTCGTGCGCCGCGCAGCCGAACTCGGGTCGCATCGGACGCTCGCCGGGGGCCGTCGCGAGGATCAGACGGATGCTCTCCTCGATCTCGCGGCCCTCGCGGGACAGCGCGATGCGGCCCGTCGCGTCGGTGCGCACGGGGAACGCCCACCCGGCGCCGATGAACTCCTGACCCACGTCGCGCCCCCTCAGTTGATCTTCACGAGCGAGCCGCGGACGGTGGTGATGCCGGTCGCCGACAGCTCGGCCGTGCCCTGGGCGGCGACCTTGACGGCGGCGCCCTTGACCTCGGCGCTCGCGGTGCCCTCGACCGTCACCTGGGGGGCCTTCAGCGCGAGGGACTTCGAGCCCTCGACCGTCACGTCGATGCCCTTGACCTTCACGGCGCCCGTCTTGCTCGTCACCGACACGTCGTTCTGCGCGGTGACCGTCGCCTCCTTCTTCGCGGTGACGGTGATCGGGCCCTCGGAGATGATCTCGATCGCCGCGTCCGGCTTCTGGACGAGCCGGATCTTCTGCGCACCGGCGTTCGTCGAGATCGTCAGCTCCTCCGCACCGGGCTTCTCGAGGTGCTCGACGCGCATGCCGGTGCGGGACACGAAGACGCGCTTCTGGATCTTGCCGTCGGAGCTGCCCACCTGGTCCTTGTCGGGCTTGTCCTTGCCGTTGTAGAGCCCGCCCAGGACGTACGGCTGGCCCAGGTCGCCCTCCGCGAAGGCGACGAGCACCTCGTCGCCGACCTCGGGCAGCATGCCCGTGCCGCGCGACGCGCCCGCTCCCGGCTGCACGACGCGCGCCCAGCCCGACTCGTACGTGTCGGAGTGCACGGGGAGCTTGATGCGGACACGGTTGAGCGCCTCGGGGTCCTTGGCGTCGGTGACGATCGCCTGCATGACGCCGAGCGTCGGCGTGCGACCCGTCGGACCGCCCGCGACGCCCAGCCCGCCGGCCGTCGACCCGAGCACGGTGCCGAGCAGCGACCGCTCGGACGCGCCCGCGACCGTGAACGACGTGACGTACCCGCCCTCGGCGTCGAAGTCGTGCCGCACCGCGGTCAGCACGTACTGCCCGTCGAACGGCGAGCCGATCCCGCGCACCGCGACCGACCCGCCCGCGAGCAGCGCCGGGTTGCCGTGCGCCGCGCCCTCGAGCTCCGCGAACCCGCCCGCGATCCGGTCCGCGAGCGCCTTCGCCCGCGCGTTCACCGCGGCCTGCGTCTCGAGCGACGACGCGGACTCGACGAGCGTCGGTCCGCCGAACTTCTTCGCGAGCCTCACGGGGTCGGCGTCGGCGAGCTGTGCGCTCACCGTCGTCGCGGTGGCCGTGCCGACCAGCGCCTTCTTCTGCTTGACGTCCCAGCTGCGGACCTCGACGTCGGGCACCTGCCCGGCGGCGGTGACGGTCGCGCGCAGCCACTGGAGGTTGACGCCCTTCTCCAGGACAAGGGGGTCCTTGCGGGCCTCGCCGCTCGTCGCGGGTGCTGCGGTCGCCTGCGCGGGCGGCCCGGCCTGGAGCTTGCCGTCGACGACGCGCAGCACCCACCCGAGCTCGTCGGCCAGCGTCGACACGAAGGTCCAGTCGTCGACGTCGTCCTGCACCGCGTGCTCGATCACGGACCCCTGCGACGAGACCGTGCCCACCGCGAGCCCCGCGCGCTGCGCGACCTTGCGGACGATCTCGCCCGGCTTCATCTTCCGGTACGCCTCCATCCGGCGACCCCGGAACAGGCGGTGCGACACGTCGTAGCCGCGCACCACGGTGTGCAGCCCCTCCGGGTCGAGCTCCGCCTCGACCGCCGTGACCTCACCCTTGAGCAGCGGCTTCGGGCCACCCGGGCCGCTCGACTGCACCTGGAGCTGGACCTGCGCGCCGATCGTGAACCCGCCCTTCGTCAGGACGGTCCCGTGCTCGTCGGAGAACCGCAGCACGAACAGGTCCGGCACGCTGCGCGCGCTGTCGACGTACCCGGACACGAGCAGCGGCGCGACGTCGGCCGGCAGGGGCGTCCCGTCGACCGAGATCAGCAGCGTCGCGCTGTGCTCCTCACCGAACGGCACCGGCCACCTCCCTGCGCGGCGCGGGGGTCACCGCGGGCGAGCCCGCGCGCGGCGTCGTCAGCGGCGTGCGCGGGGCCGTGGGCGGCGCC
>NZ_JAAXOY010000353.1 GCF_012396155.1 Cellulomonas septica
CGTCGCGGGGGCACCGTCTGCGGGGGCCGTCGCACCCGTCGGCGCCCAGCCCAGCCGCCCCCAGTGCGGGCTCGTGTTGCCGCCGGATCCGCCGGTCTCGGTCATCGGGTTCCCATCGCTCGCGGTGCCCGGCACGCCCGCCGGACGTTCCGCAGCCTACCGACGGGCGCTCAGCCGACGACGTCGCGACGCCGGAAGGCGGCGAACCCGGCGGCGAGCAGGACGGCCGCGACGGCGGTCACGGCGACCACGGGCGGCCACGTCATGTCGTCGGCGGGCAGCCCGGGGAGATAGGTGAACGGGGACAGCGCGTCGGAGCCGTCGGGGAGCAGCTCGCCGAACATGCCGACGACGCCGACGTACGCGACGTACGCCCACACGACCCCCAGCATGCGCGGGACGACGGCGTAGACGAGGACGGCGAGGCCGAGCACGCAGGCGATCCCGGGCAGGGTGACGGCGGCGGCGCCGACGAGCACGCCGACCTGCGCCGGGTCGTCGAGGCTGACGGCGGCCGTGACGCCCATGACGAGCCCGCTGACGAGCATGATGACGAGCCCCGCGACGCCCGCGACGCCGACCTGCGTGCCGAGCCAGCGCCACCGGGACACCGGTCCGGCGAGCACGCGGGCGCCGCGTGTCGCGACCTCCTCGTGCCGGACCGCGGCGACGCCCGTCACGACGTAGGACGCGGCCATGACGGCGAGGAACATCGTGTAGAGGGCGAAGGCGCCCGCGGTCGCGTCGGTGCCGCTGCTGAACATCTCCCCGAGGGTCGCGTCGTCCTCGATGAAGTCGACGATCGCCCCGGCGAGGACGCCGATGAGCGCGCCGCACAGCACGACCGCGACGCCCCAGGACACGATCGCGCCGGTCTGCCTGCGCAGCGTCAGCGCGGTCATGCCCGCGAGCGCGGGGCGCGCGGCCGGCCGACCGAGACGCTCGGGCACGAGCCCGGTGCCGAGGTCGCGCCGCCCGACGAGGCGGAACGCGACCGCCACGCACAGGGCAGCGAAGGCGACGCCGATCAGCAGCGGCCACCAGCGCTCGTCGACGTAGGCGCGCGTGGCCTGCGCCCACCCGAACGGCGACAGCCAGGTGAGGACGCTCGTGCTCTCGGGCCCGCGGACGTCGCCGACCGCGCGCAGCAGGAACGCGACGCCGAGGGCCGCCATGCCGAGGCTCGACGCGGTGCGCCCGTGCGACGAGAGCTGCGACGCGACCGCCGAGATGCCCGCGAACACGAGACCCACCATGACGACGCCCGCGCACATCGCGGCGGAGCCGACGGGGTCGAGGTCGGTCGTCAGCAGCGCGAGGAACGTGAGCCCACCAACGGCGACGGTCGCGACGACGGCGGCGACGAGGCCCGCGACGACCGGTGCGTCGCGCCCGACCGGGGCGGACCGCACGAGCTCGAGCCGGCCGTCCTCCTCGGCGGCGCGCAGGTGCCGCGTGACCGCGAAAATCGCCATGATCGCGACGGGCAGCATGACCCAGAGCGCGATCTCGTTCGCCGTCATCGCGCCCAGCGTGTAGTCGTCGAGCCCGTAACCCGGGCCGGCCAGCGCGGTCGCCGGGGGGACGAGATGAGGGTCGCGCGGGCGGCACGCGTCGCCGGGTCCGCGTAGACCTGCGCGAGAGCGTCGACGGAGACCTGCACCATCCCCGCGACGGCGACGGCCCACACGAGGATGCGCCAGCGGTCGAACCGCAGCGCGACCCGGACGAGCGCGCCGGTACCGACGAGCGGGTCGTCGCGCCCGGAGCGCTCCGCGGCGGCGGGGACGCGCGCCGGGGCGGTCGTCGTCGTCATCGCGCGTCACCCTCCCGCACGCCGAGCGTCGCGAGCTCGTCGCTGTACTCCCGCAGGAACAGGTCCTCGAGCGTCGGCGGGTGCGCCACGAGCGAGGTGACGCCGAGCCGGGGCAGGGCGGCCAGCACCCCGTCGAGCGCGGCCGTGTCGACGTCCGCGGTGACGTGGCCGTCGTCGCGGCGCAGGTGGTGGACGCCCGGCAGCGCGCCGAGCGCCGTCTCCGCGCTCGCTCCGTCGCGGACACCGGCGACGACCGTCGTGCGCGTCAGGCCGCGCAGCTCGTCGAGCGACCCGGACTGCACCGCCTTGCCCTGCCGGATGATCGTGACGCGGTCGGCGAGCGCCTCGACCTCGGCGAGGATGTGGCTCGACAGCAGGACGGTCCGCCCCTCGGCCGCGGCCTCCCGCACGACGTCCTGGAACACCGCCTCCATGAGGGGGTCCAGGCCGCTCGTCGGCTCGTCCATGAGCAGCAGCTCCGCGTCGGTCGCGAGCGCCGCGACGAGCGCGACCTTCTGCCGGTTGCCCTTCGAGTACGCGCGGCCCTTGATCCGTGGGTCGAGCTCGAAGCGCTCGACGAGCTCCGCCCGACGACGCGGGTCGAGCCCGCCGCGCAGGCGCCCGAGCACGTCGATCGCCTCGCCGCCCGACAGGTTCGGCCACAGGCTCACGTCGCCCGGGATGTAGGCGAGCCGGCGGTGCAGCGCGACCGCGTCCTGCCACGGGTCGCCGTCGAGCAGCCGCACCTCGCCCGAGTCCGCGCGCAGCAGCCCGAGCAGCACGCGGATCGTCGTCGACTTGCCCGCGCCGTTCGGCCCGAGGAACCCGTGCACCTCACCGGTCCGCACCGTGAGGTCGAAGCCGTCGAGCGCGCGCTTGGCGCCGAACGACTTCACCAGGTCGCGCGTGACGATCGCATCACTCATGGGGGTTCTCCTCGTAGGCGAGATAGGCGTCGAGGTAGGTGCTGTCGGTGAACAGGCCGTGCGTGTAGAGCTCGAGGCTGCCGAGCATGACGTTGTCGTACATCGCTCTCATGGCGGCCGTCGGGTCCTCGGTCGGGGCGGGCCCGCGGCCCGCGGCGGCGTCGGTCTGCGCCATGACGATCGCGCCGACGGTCGTCGCGATGAGCGCCCGCGCGCGGCCGTGCGGGTCGCGGCTGGGCCGGATCGTGCCGGCGGCGACGCCGTCCTCCAGGTACTTCTCGGCGTCCTCGACCATCCCGTCGACGAACCGTGCGGCGAGCGAGCCGCCGTCGAGGAGGCTGCGCACGACGTACGCGAACAGCGGCGCGTACTCCTCGAGCGTCGCGAGCTTCGCGACGACGTCGGTGGGCGGTGCGCCGGCGACGGCTGCGGACTTCTCCTCGAAGATGCGGTGCAGGACGTGCTCGTCGCACGCGGAGCGCAGCGCGTCCTTCGACCCGAAGTGGTGGACGACGAGCGCCGCGCTCACGCCTGCGTCGGCGGCGATCGCCCGCATGCCCGCCCGGAAGCCGTCGCGGCCCCAGCGGCCGATGGCCGCGTCCCGGATGCGGGCGCGGGCGGTCAGGTCGTCGGAGGCTGAACGCACGTTCACCACACTAAACACCCGTTCAGCCTGCGCGCAAGGGTCCGGACGTCGCGCGTCCGGGTGTCGACGAGCCGGGGTGTCGGTGGGCGTCGGTACGGTGCCGGGCGTGAGCACGACGACCACCAAGCGCGCCGACCGCAGCGCCCGCCCCGGCTTCCGCTGCGCCGAGTGCGGCTGGACGGCCACCAAGTGGGTCGGCCGGTGCGGCGAGTGCCAGGCGTGGGGCACGGTCAGCGAGGACCTGGGGCCCGGCGGCGGCGCCCCGCGCACGGTCGCGAC
>NZ_JAAXOY010000354.1 GCF_012396155.1 Cellulomonas septica
CCCGGCGGCGACGGCCCCGGCCGCGTAGTCGTGCCCGTCCACGTGCTCACCGGGCAGGGCGACGAACAGCCCGCCCGGCTCGACCTCGCGCGAGTCGACGACGACGGGACCCGCGACGACGAGCGCGGGGTCGACGTCGGCGCGCAGCACGCCACCCGTGGCGGCCGCGATCTCGGCCGCAGTCAGGGCGATCACGCGTGCTGCTCCGCCCGTGCGGGGGAACGCTCGGCCCTGGCCGCGAGGTAGACGTCGCGGTCGTTGTACCGGTGGAACACGCCGGCGATCTCCTGTGTGGGTTCGTGGCCCTTGCCCGTGACGATCACGGTGTCCTGGTCGGTCGCCAGGGCGAGGGCGTCGCGGATGGCCTGGGCGCGGCTCGTCGCCTCGTGCACGTCGGCACCGGACGGGCGCTCGGCGCGCACGCCCTCGAGGATCGCGGCGCGGATCGTCGCGGGGTCCTCCGAGCGGGGGTTCTCGTCGGTGACGACCAGCACGTCGGCGAGCCGGGCGGCGATCTGGCCCATGATCGGGCGCTTGCCCTGGTCACGGTCGCCGTCCGAGCCGAAGACGAGGATCAGCCGGCCGGGCGTGATCGGGCGCACCGCCTCGAGCGCGAGCACCAGCGCGTCGGGCGTGTGCGCGTAGTCGACGAGGCACAGCGGCCAGCCGTCGCCGCGCTCGACCACGCGCTCCATCCGGCCGGGGATCTCGTGCGCGTGCGCGACCGCGTCGACCGCGACCGCGAGGTCGACGCCGGCCGCGTGGGCCAGCACGATCGCCAGCGCCGCGTTCGACACGTTGACCAGGCCGGGCAGCGGGCTCGCCGCCGCGTGCTCGGTGCCGTCCGGCCCGCGCAGCACGAACGACGAGCCGACGCCGTCGAGACCGATGTCGGCCGAGACGACCGCCCAGTCGGCGTCCGTCGCGTGCGGGTCGTCGACGTGCGTCGCGACCGTCTCGACGGGGATGCGCGCGCTGCTCGCGAGGCGGCGGCCCCACTCGTCGTCGACCACCACCACGCCGCGGCGCGCCTGCTCGGGGTCGAACAGCCGCGCCTTGTCGCGGAAGTACCCCTCCATGTCGCCGTGGAAGTCCAGGTGGTCCCGCTGCAGGTTGGTGAAGCCGACGACGTCGAACGTCAGGCCCCGGACGCGGCCGAGAGCGAGCGCGTGCGACGACACCTCCATCGCGACCGCACCCGCACCGCGCTCGCGTGCGAGCGCGAGGATCGCCTGCAGCGCGGGCGCCTCGACGGTCGTGCGAGGGCTCTCGACGGCCTCGTCGCCGACGCGCAGCTCGACCGTGCCGAGCACCGCCGTGACCGCGTGCGCGGCCCGCAGGGCGGCGTCGACGAAGTACGTCGTCGTGGTCTTGCCGTTGGTGCCCGTGACGCCGACGGTCACGAGGTCCTCGCCCGGGTGGCCGTGCACGTGCGCGGCGAGCGGACCCGACACGGCCCGCGGGTCGTCGGTGAGGAGCACGGGGACGGTCAGGCCGGCGTCGCGGACGAGCGCCGCGCCGGCGGTGTCGGTGACGACCGCGACCGCGCCGGCGGCGACCGCCTGCGGGGCGAACGTCGCGCCGTGCACCTTGAGGCCGGGGACGGCGACGAACAGGTCGCCGGGCGCGACGTCACCGCTCGAGACGGTGACACCGGTGACGACGAGCGCGGGGTCGAGCGCGTCCGCGACCAGCGAGAACGTGGCGGTGAGGTCGGTCACCCGGTGGGTCGCGGGATGCTGGGGGCGCATCCGGGCCGGGGACGTCATGGGGAGAATCTACCCCGGTCGGACCCCCACCACGCCGCGTCCGGGGCCGCCGTGAGCACGCTCACCACGTCGTCGGGAACAGCTGCGCCTGGCTCCCCGACGGCGGCACGCCGAGCTCGCCGAGCGCGAACCCGGCGACGTCGCGGAAGACGGGGGCGGCGACCGTGCCGCCGTAGATGGACGTGCGCGGGTTGTGCAGGATGACGCTCACCGCGATGCGGGGCGAGTCGACGGGCGCGACGCCGATGAACGACGCCGTGATGCCCTGGTGGCCCTTGACCCAGTTCTGCGCCGTGCCGGTCTTGCCGGCGACCCGGTAGCCCGGGATCGCGGCGCTCCCGCCGGTGCCGTCGTCGACGACGCTCTCCATCATGGTGAGGACGGTCGCCGCGGTCTGCGGCGAGACGACCTGCGTGGTCGCCGCGGCGGGCTCAGGCGTGTAGGTGCCGTCGGCCGCCGTCCAGCCCTTGATGATGTGCGGCTGGACGCGGACCCCGCCGTTCGCGATCGTCGCGAACACCTGCGTCGCCTGCAGCGCGGTCACCGACACCGCCTGCCCGAACAGCACGGCGAACTTGGACCGGCGGTCCCAGCTGTCCCACGTCTCCCACGACCGCAGGATGCCGGGCGACTCCCCGGGCAGCTCGATGCCCGTGCGCGCCCCGAAGCCGAACTTCGTGAGGTAGTCGTGCCGGGTCTGCTGCGGCAGGTTCTGCCCGATCATGACCGTGCCCGTGTTCGACGACTCGGCGAGCACGCCCGTCGTCGTGAGGCGGAGCAGCCCGTGCTCGTGCGAGTCCTTGAACGTCTCGCCGTTCTCCGTCGTGTAGGTGTACGGCACCTCGAACTGCGTGAGCGGCGTCACGAGCCCGGCGTCGAGCGCCGCGGCCATCGTGATGACCTTGCCCGTCGAGCCCGGCTCGAAGACGTCGGACACCGAGCTGGCCAGCGAGCCGCCGGTGCTGTCGCCCGGGTCGTTCGGGTCCACGGAGCCCGAGTCGGCCAGGGCCAGCACCTCACCGGTGCGCGTGTCGAGCACGACGACCGTGCCGCCGTCCGCACCCGTCGACGCGACCGCGGCCGACAGCGCCTCCTGCGCCTTGAACTGCAGGTCCGACAGGATCGTCAGCTGGACCGAGTCGCCCTGCTGCGCCGGGGAGCCCGCCGAGTACCCGCCGGGGATCGGCTGACCCTTGCGCCCGCGCTCGTAGGTCTCCTCGCCCGGCGAGCCCGCGAGCCGGTCGTCGAGCGACCGCTCGAGGCCCTCGAGGCCCACGCCGCTCGAGTTCACGAACCCGATGACGTTGCCCGCGAGGTCACCGTTCGGGTAGACGCGCTCGGCCACCTTGTCGATCTGGATGCCGGGCAGCTTCAGCGCCCGGATCTCGCGCGCGACGGTCGGCTCCACGTTCTTCGCGATGTAGCGGAACTGGCGGTCGCCCACGAGCATCCCGCCGACCTCCGCGGGGCTCTTGCCGAGGATGGGCGCGAGGCGCTGCGCGACCCCGGCGGCGCCGTCGGGCACCTCGGGCGTGCCGGTGCTCTTGTACTCGCCGACCTGCCGCTGGTTCACGGAGATGTCGTAGCGCTCGACCGACATCGCGAGCGGACGCCCCTCGGCGTCGGTGATCTCGCCGCGCGCGCCGAGCACCTCGAACGAGGTCATGCGCTTCTCGCGCGCCTCCGCCGCGATCGCGTCGCCGCGGATCCCCTGCACCCACACGAGCCGCCCGGTGAACACCGAGAGGACGAGCAGCACGACCACGGTGAGGAAGGCCATCCGCGCCCGCGCGCCCGTGCGCACGTTCCTCGGCGGCCGGCCTCCCCCACCACCGCGGACG
>NZ_JAAXOY010000355.1 GCF_012396155.1 Cellulomonas septica
CGCGCTCGCGCTGGGCCTCACCGGCGAGCTCGCCGCGCTCCGCGCGAAGCCCGCCGCCGCGGCCACGGTCACGGTGCTGAGCGCCGACTTCGAGTCGGGCGTCGCCGGCTGGGCCGGGCGAGGCGCCGCGACCGTCGCGGTGGACGGCACGGACCACCCGCGCGGGACGCAGAGCCTCGAGGTGACGGGTCGGACGGCGTCGTGGAACGGCGCGACGCGCGACGTCACGACGCTGTTCGAGCCGGGCACGACGTACACGGTCTCGGCATGGGTGCGGCTGCCCGCCGGGTCCTCGGGCACCGCGGGCGTGCGGCTGTCCGCGCAGCGCGACAACCCGAGCGGCACGGCCTACGAGACGATCGCGACGGCCGACAGCGTGACCTCGGGCTCCTGGTCGCAGATCACCGGCTCCTACACGCCCGGCCCGTTCGCCACCGCGTCGCTCTACGTCGAGACGACGGGCTCGCTCACGGACCTGCTGCTCGACGACGTCCTCGTCACGAGCACGGCGCTCACGCCGGACCTCACGCTGCCGTCGCTCAAAGAGACGTGGGCGTCGTCGTTCCCGCTCGGCGCGGCCGTCGAGGCGCCCGAGACGCTCGGCGCACGGTCCGACCTGCTGCTGCGGCACTTCGGCCAGGTCACGGTCGGCAACGCGATGAAGCCCGACGCGACGCACCCGACCGAGACGACGTGGACGTTCGCGGGCGCCGACCAGATCGTCGACCACGCCGTCGCGCACGACCTGCGCGTCTACGGGCACACCCTGCTGTGGCACCAGCAGACGCCGGCCTGGTTCTTCCAGCGCGCCGACGGGTCCGCGCTCACGACGAGCGCCGAGGACCAGGCCCTCCTGCGGTCGCGGATGCAGACCCACATCCAGACGCTCGCCGACCACTTCCGCACGACGTACGGCGAGTACGGGACCGCGGGCAACCCGATCTTCGCGTTCGACGTCGTGAACGAGGTGATCGACGAGAACCAGTCCGACGGCCTGCGCCGCAGCGAGTGGTACCGCGTCCTCGGACCGAGCTACATCGCGGACGCGTTCCGCTACGCGCGCGCCGCGTTCGGCCCCGAGGTGCTGCTGTTCATCAACGACTACAACACCGAGTTCTCGAACAAGCGCGCGCCGTACCTGTCGCTCGTGAAGACCCTGCTGGCGCAGGGCGTGCCCGTCGACGGCGTCGGCCACCAGCTGCACGTCGAGGTCGGACGGTCGATCTCCGGCATGGAGGACACGATCACGGCCTTCGAGGCGCTGCCGGTGACGCAGGCCGTGACGGAGCTCGACGTCTCGACGTACCGGTCGTCGGGCGAGTCGTGGACCACGCCCCCGCAGTCCCGGCTCGTCGAGCAGGCGTACTACTACCGCGACGTGTTCGCGATGCTGAAGAAGCACGCGTCGTCGCTCGAGTCGGTCACGCTGTGGGGGCTCGACGACAGCCGCACGTGGCTGCGGTCGGGCGCCGCGCCGCTGCTCTTCGACGGCACGCTCACGGCCAAGCCCGCCTACTGGGGGCTCGTCGACCCCTCGCGCATCGAGGGCACGCCGACCCCCACCCCGACGACGCCGACCCCGACGCCGACGACCCCCACGCCGACCCCCACGCCGACGACGCCCACCCCGACGCCGACGTCCGGTGGCGCCTGCGTCGTGGACTACCAGGTGACCAGCGCCTGGCCCGGCGGGTTCGTCGGGCAGGTGACGGTCGTGAACGACGGCCCCGCGGCCGTCGACGGCTGGACCGTGCGCTGGACGTTCGGCGCGGGCGAGCGCCTGTCCCAGGCGTGGAGCACGACCGCGACGCAGCAGGGCAGCACCGTCACCGCGACCCACCTCTCGTGGAACTCCCGGCTCGCCGCCTCCGGCGGGTCGACGACGTTCGGGTTCATCGGCACGTCGACGGCGACGCCGGCCGCGAACCCGACGGCCGCCGGCCTCAACGGCACGGCATGCGTGGTGCGCTGACCGCAGACGGAGCACCGGCGTTGCGCCGCGCGGGGGACGGGCCAGACCCCTACCCGCGCGGCGCAGCCGTGTCCAAGGCCGGACGTCCCAGCACGGTCCTCCGTGCACCCCACTAGGGTGAGGTCGTAAACCCACCCGCTCGTCGAAGGAGCACCCATGGCCAGCATCGAGGCCGTCGGCGCCCGCGAGATCCTGGACTCGCGCGGCAACCCCACCGTGGAGGTCGAGGTCGCCCTCGACGACGGCACCATCGCCCGCGCTGCCGTGCCCTCGGGTGCGTCGACCGGTGCGTTCGAGGCCGTCGAGCGCCGTGACGGCGACAAGTCCCGCTACCTGGGCAAGGGCGTCGAGGAGGCCGTGAACGCGGTCATCGACGACATCGCCCCCGAGCTCATCGGCTTCGAGGCCACCGAGCAGCGTCTCGTCGACGCCGCGCTCATCGACCTCGACGGCACCCCGAACAAGGGCAAGCTCGGCGCCAACGCGATCCTGGGCGTCTCGCTCGCCGTCGCGAAGGCCGCGGCCGACTCGGCCGACCTGCCGCTGTTCCGCTACATCGGCGGCCCCAACGCGCACGTCCTGCCCGTGCCGATGATGAACATCCTCAACGGGGGGTCGCACGCCGACTCCAACGTCGACATCCAGGAGTTCATGGTCGCCCCGATCGGCGCCACGACGTTCCGCGAGGCGCTCCGTACCGGCACCGAGGTCTACCACTCGCTCAAGTCCGTGCTGAAGAGCCGTGGCCTGGCGACGGGCCTCGGCGACGAGGGCGGCTTCGCGCCGAACCTCGAGTCGAACCGCGCCGCGCTCGACCTCATCCTCGTCGCGATCGAGCAGGCCGGCTTCACGGCCGGCACCGACGTCGCGCTCGCGCTCGACGTCGCGTCGACCGAGTTCTTCAAGGAGGGCGCCTACCAGTTCGAGGGCCGCGCCCACACGCCGGAGGAGATGGTCGCCTACTACGAGCAGCTCGTCCGCGACTACCCGCTGGTCTCCATCGAGGACCCGCTGTCCGAGGACGAGTGGGGCACCTGGTCCCAGCTCGTGGCCGAGGTCGGCGACCGCGTGCAGATCGTCGGCGACGACCTGTTCGTCACCAACCCGGAGCGTCTGGCCAAGGGCATCGAGCTCAAGGCCGCGAACTCGCTGCTGGTCAAGCTCAACCAGATCGGCACGCTCACCGAGACGCTCGACGCGGTGACGCTCGCGCAGCGCAACGGCTTCACGACGATGACCTCGCACCGCTCCGGCGAGACCGAGGACACCACCATCGCCGACCTGTCCGTCGCGACCAACGCGGGCCAGATCAAGACCGGTGCGCCCGCCCGTGGCGAGCGCATCAACAAGTACAACCAGCTGCTCCGCATCGAGGAGGAGCTGGACGACGCCGGCCGCTACGCCGGGCGCTCCGCCTTCCCCCGGTTCCGCCAGGGCTGACCCGACCGGGTCCCGCACGACGACCGGAGGCCGGTCACCCCACGGGGTGGCCGGCCTCCGGCGTCCCCGCCGGCTCTGCGACCCGCCCGACGCACGTCCGGGCTGGTGGTGCCGCCGCAAGGCACAATCGACGCCATGCCCTCCCCGCGCCGTCCCGTGCCGCCGAGCGGCCCGGGTCGACGGACCGGGTCGCCGCGGACGGCTCC
>NZ_JAAXOY010000356.1 GCF_012396155.1 Cellulomonas septica
CGGACCGTCGGCCGCGACCACGGGCGTGCGCCGGTCGTCGTCCGGGCTGGACGTGGACCTGTGACCGCCGGCCCGCGCCCGCCCGTCCGGACGGCACCACCCCGACCAGCACCCGACGACCCCGGCACCCGCCCTCAGACCCGCACCCTGCAGGAGGCACCATGAGCATCGACGTCTCGTTCCTCGGCGCGACGAGCCGCACGGCCGACACGTCGGGCCAGAAGGCCGCGACCAAGGAGCTCGACAAGCAGGCGTTCCTCGACCTGCTCGTCGCCCAGCTGCGCAACCAGGACCCCTCGGCCCCGATGGACTCGTCGCAGCTCATGACCCAGACGACCCAGCTCTCCACGATGGAGTCGCTGGTCGCCCTGGCCGACACGCAGCGCGAGTCGTTCGCGCTGCAGATGCGGATGTCGGCAGCCCAGCTCGTCGGGCAGCAGATCACGTGGACCGACGCGGACGGGGCCGAGAAGTCGGGCACCGTCACGGGCGTGTCCTACGCGGGCCCTGTGCCCACCGTGAAGGTCGGTGACACGGACGTCACCCTCGACGCGGTCTCGGCGGTCACGTCCGCCACCGTCACCCCCGCCACCACCGCCTGACCCCGCGCAGCACCCCTGCCGAAAGGAACCACCGCCATGCTCCGCTCGCTCTTCTCCGGCATCTCCGGTCTGCGCGCCCACCAGACCCAGCTCGACGTCACGGGCAACAACATCGCCAACGTCAACACGACGGGCTTCAAGTCGTCGCAGACGCAGTTCCAGGACACGCTCAGCCAGATGCTCCAGAACGGTGCGGGCGCCCAGGCGGGCGTCGGCGGCACGAACCCGGCGCAGGTCGGCCTGGGCGTGCGCGTCGCGGGCATCACGACGAACTTCACGCAGGGCGCGTCGCAGATGACGGGTCGCAGCACCGACATGATGATCCAGGGCGACGGCTTCTTCGTGGTCCGCAAGGGCAACGAGTCGTACTACACGCGCGCCGGGTCGTTCGACTTCGACGCGACCGGCCAGATGGTGCTCCCGGGCGAGGGCGCGCTCGTGCAGGGCTGGGCGGCGGTGAACGGTGTCGTCGACACGAACGGCCCGCTCGTCGACCTGCGCGTCCCGGCCGGCACGCTCATGCCCGCGGTCGCGACGTCGACGGCGGCCTACGAGGGCAACCTCGACGCCGACGCGGCGGACGGCACGACGATCAACCGCACGATCGACGTCTACGACGCGACGGGCGCGTCGCGCGAGCTCGAGCTCACGTTCACGAAGTCCGCGACGGGCTGGGCCCTGACGGCGTCCGACGGCACGGCCACGGTCAACGCGGGTGCGATGACGTTCACCGCCGCGGGCGCCCTCACGACGCCGACGACGGTCACGGTCGGCGGCGTCGCGGTCGACCTGTCGACGATCACCGGCTTCTCGGGCATCGACTCCGTCAAGGCGCGCACCCAGAACGGCCAGGCGGCCGGCGTCCTGCAGTCGTTCGCGCTCGGCGCGGACGGCACCATCACGGGCGCGTTCTCCAACGGTCTCAAGCAGACGATCGGGCGCCTCGCGATCGGCTCGTTCACCAACCCGTCGGGCCTCGAGAAGGCGGGCGGCTCGCTGTTCCGCACGTCGGTCAACTCGGGCGACGCGCAGGTCGGCGCGGCGGGCACGGGCGGCCGCGGCACGCTCGCGGGCGGCGCGCTCGAGATGTCGAACGTCGACCTGTCGAGCGAGTTCACCAGCCTGATCATCGCCCAGCGCGGCTTCCAGGCGAACAGCCGCGTCATCACGACGTCGGACGAGGTCCTCCAGGAGCTGGTCAACCTCAAGCGCTGACCTCGACGCTCCGTCCGCGACGGCCCTGCACCTCCTCCACGGTGCGGGGCCGTCGTGCTGCGCGTGCGTCGTCGCGGTCCGTCGAAGCGCGTGGTCGAAGCGGATCGACAGGCACGGCGACGTACTTAAGCGATTAGGCACCCGGCTTCCCCTCGCGTCGGTGCGGTGACGTCAGGTTTCCTCGTCGGGACCCCGAGCAGCCGAGACACCAGGGAGCCACCCCGCATGTCCACCCGCAGATCCGCCGCCGCGCTCCTCGCCGCCGCGGCCGTCGCCGTCGGCGGCCTCACCGCCGTCACGGCCAGCGCCGCGCAGGCGGCCGCCGGCTGCCGTGTCAGCTACGCCGTGTCGAGCCAGTGGCAGGGCGGCTTCGGCGCCAACGTCACGATCACCAACCTCGGCGACCCCGTCTCGTCGTGGAAGCTCGACTGGGCGTACCCCGCGGGCCAGAAGATCACGCAGCTGTGGAACGGCAACGTCACCACCAGCGGCTCCCAGGTGTCCGTCACGAACGTGTCGTGGAACGGCCAGATCGGCACGGGCGGCACCGCGTCGTTCGGCTTCAACGGCTCGTGGAGCGGCTCGAACCCGGTCCCGGCGTCCTTCAGCCTCAACGGCACGACCTGCACGGGCGGCACCGTCCCGACGACGTCGCCGACGCCGACGGTCACGCCGACCCAGACGCCGACGCCCACCGTGACGCCGACGCCGACCCCCACCCCGACGACGACGGTCCCGCCGCAGCCCTCGGGCAGCTTCTACGTCGACACGGCCAACCAGTCCTACCGCGCGTGGCAGTCCGCGTCGGGCACCGACAAGACGCTGCTCGCGAAGATCGCGCTCACCCCGCAGGCGTACTGGGTCGGCAACTGGGCCGACGCGTCGCACGCGCAGGCCGAGGTCGCCGACTACACCGGCCGCGCCGTCGCCGCGGGCAAGACGCCGACGCTCGTCGTCTACGCCATCCCCGGCCGTGACTGCGGCTCCTACTCGGGCGGCGGCGTCGCCGAGTCCGAGTACGCGCGCTGGATCGACACGATCGCGCAGGGCATCAAGGGCAACCCGATCGTCGTGCTCGAGCCCGACGCGCTCGCCCAGCTCGGCGACTGCTCCGGCCAGGGCGACCGGGTCGGCTTCCTCAAGTACGCCGCGAAGTCCCTCACGCTCAAGGGCGCGAAGGTCTACATCGACGCCGGCCACTCCTCGTGGCTGTCGGTCGACACGGCGGTCAACCGGCTCAACCAGGTCGGCTTCGAGTACGCCGTGGGCTTCGCGCTCAACACGTCGAACTACCAGACGACCGCCGCGAGCAAGTCGTACGGCCAGCAGATCTCGCAGCGCCTCGGCGGCAAGGGCTTCGTCATCGACACCTCGCGCAACGGCAACGGCTCGAACGGCGAGTGGTGCAACCCGCGCGGCCGCGCGCTCGGTGAGAAGCCGACGTACGTCAACGACGGCTCGGGCCTGACCGCCCTCCTGTGGGTCAAGCTGCCCGGCGAGTCCGACGGCACGTGCAACGGCGGCCCGGCCGCCGGCCAGTGGTGGCAGGACATGGCCCTGGAGCTCGCGCGCAACGCCAAGTGGTGAGGCGGCGCCCCACCTGAGCGGGCCCCCCGACGAGCCCCGCGGACCCCTTCGTCCGCGGGGCTCGTCCGTGCCCGGAGCAGGTGCCCTGGCGGGGCGGCGGAGGTCGCAGGTAGGCGGGTGCTGCTCCCCGCGGGTGCGCGCCCGTGCCGCCGGGCGGGGGAGG
>NZ_JAAXOY010000357.1 GCF_012396155.1 Cellulomonas septica
GGCAGCCGGGCTCCGGTGCGCCGCAGCCGTCCGACCAGCCGCCGGGCTACGGCCAGCCCGGGTACGGCCAGCCCGGGTACGGGCAGCCGCAGGCCTACGGCCAGCAGCCCGCGTACGGTCAGCCCGGGTACGGGCAGCCGCAGGCCTACGGGCAGCCGGCGTCGTACGGCGCCTACGGGCAGCAGCCCGGGTACGCCCCGGCGACCCGGACCACGGACGGGCTCGCGATCGCGTCGATCGCCACGAGCGCCGGCGGCCTGCTCCTCACCGCGGGTCTGCTGTCCCCCGTCGGCCTCGGGCTCGGCATCGCGTCGCTGCGCCGCATCCGGCGGACCGGTCAGGACGGGCGCGGTCTCGCGATCGCGGGCATCGTCGTCGGCGCGATCGGCACGGCGGCGATCGTCGTCAGCATCGTCGTCGGGCTGATCTTCTTCGCGCGGGTCGCCACGGACGACAGCGTCCAGGCCGCGCTCGACGACCTGGGCGAGACCGTCGACGAGGGCCAGACCGGGCCGGACGCGTCCGGGGACCTCGGCTACTGGGACCTGCGGACGGACCTGCCGGTCGGCACGTGCCTCGCCGAGTACCCGAACCAGTACGACATGAGCGACGCCCAGGTCGTGCCGTGCGCGGAGCCGCACAGCACCGAGATCGTGGCGCTCGTGCAGCTGGACGGGCCGATCGTCGACGACGTGGACGACCCCGCCTACGACGCGGCGGTCGACGTGTGCTTCACCGCGATCGACTCGCGCGCACCGGGCCTCTTCGACGTCGGTGGGTTCGCGGACGTGTACTACCCGCACCCCGACGACTTCGAGCAGGCGGGCGGGTCGACGGCGCTCTGCACGTACACCGCGGACGATCCCAACCTCACGGGCTCGATCGTCGTCGGTGACCTGCAGGTCGCCGGGCAGGGGGTCGGCTCCTGAACGAGCCGCTCGGGCCGGGGGACGACTACCCCGAGCCGTACTACGCCGCGGGCTGGGAGGACGCCCCCGCACGTCGCGAGCCCCTCGCGGGCTGGGCGCTCGCCGCGGGTGTGCTGCTCGTCGCGCCGCTCGCGCTGGTCCTCGGGATCGTCGCGCTGCGCCGCACGTCGGCGCACGGCACCCGGGGCCGCGGGATGGCGGTCGCCGCGATCGTGCTCGGTGCGCTGGGGACGCTCGGCGTCGTCGTGGCCGTCGTCGTCGGCTTCGTGACCGCGCAGACCACACGTCCGCTGCCGGGCGACGTCGCGTCGGCGCGCGACGCCCACGCCGTGCAGCTCGTGACCGGCACGTGCGTCGAGCAGCTGCCCGCCGACGGGTCCGTCGACGTCGTGCGGGTCGTGCCGTGCGCGCAGCCGCACGAGGCGCAGGTCGTCACCGAGTACGACTTCGCGGAGAACGCCGTGTGGCCGGGTCAGCAGGCGGCCGACGCGCGCGTCGCGAAGGCGTGCGTGCTCGACGACACGGAGACCGCGGCCGGGGTGCGCCCGGTGACGTGGGCGCCGACCGAGCAGGGCTGGTCGCGTGGGGACCGTCGAGGGCTGTGCCTCGCGGTCGTGGAGGGCGGCAGCGTGACCGGGTCGTTCCTGGACGGGTCGGCGACGCTCCCCTGAGCGACCGGGGCGCCGGTGAGGGTCGGGCACGCCGAGCACGGGCTGGTCGGCCCGCGGTTCGGGCCCACGGCCGGCAACGACGCGTCGACCTCGGGACCGGGGCGGCCGTCAGCCGCGGTCGGGCACGGTCCGGCGACGGCGGGTGCGCGTCCAGACGAACCGGCCGACGAGCCACGCGAGGATCGCGTAGACCAGCCAGTTCAGCCAGTCGCTGTACCGCCCGATGTCCTCCCACCGGTCGCCGAGCGCGTACCCGGCGAGGATCAGGCCCGCGTTCCAGACGCCCGACCCGATCACCGTGAAGACGCTGAACCGCACGAGCGGCATGCGTTCGACGCCCGCCGGGATCGACACGAGGCTCCGCACGACGGGCACGCACCGTCCGACGAGCACCGCGGCGCCGCCGTGCCGCACGAACCAGGCCTCGGACCGGTCGAGGTCCTCGACCTCGACGAGCGGCACCTTGCCGAGCCAGCGCCGCAGCCGGACCCGCCCGACGCTCGCGCCGATCCCGTACAGCACCCACGCGCCGATCAGCGAGCCGAGCGTCGAGGCGACGATCGCCCAGACCAGCGACATCTCCCCCTGGCTCGCGACGTACCCGGCGACAGGCAGCACGACCTCGGACGGCAGCGGCGGGAAGACGTTCTCGAGCGCGACGAGCAGCCCGACGCCGACGGGTCCGAGCGCGGCGATCACGCCGACGACCCAGCCGACGAGACCGGTGAGCTCGGCCTCGGAGGTGGTGGCACCGAGGTTCGCGTGGGGTCCGAGACCGGCGGCGAGCTGCAGGGGCGACCTCATCGGTCCGATGCTGTCATCCGTCCGCGACGAGTGCGCGCCGGGCAGCCGGCGGCATGTGTGACGCCCGTCGCACCGGTCGGGCGCCGGTCGGTGCGACCGTCGTCGGAGCCGCGTGCCGGGTCGTCCCGTCGGCGCACGTCACGTCGTCGGCGACGCGCGTCGTCTCACTCGCCGGGGTAGACGACGCCCAGCTGGCGGCGGGCCTCGTCGGCGGTCTCGAGGATGCGGACGGTCTCCGCCAGCGGCAGCAGCGGCGAGTCGGTGCGCCCCTCGGCGACGTAGGTCGCGAACGCCGCCGCCTGGAACGCGAGGCCGCCGTACCCGGTGACGCGGTTGGCGTCCCAGCGGGCGGTGCGGTCGCCGAGCGTCACGGTGAGCGCGGACGGCACGTACGCGGACTCGTCGACGCGCACGTGGCCGAGCGAGCCGTGGACCGCGGTCGTCTGGCCCGCGGCGGTGAGCATCGACGTGAAGAGCTGCGCCTGCGCCGCGCCGTACGCGACCTGGAGGCTGACCTGCGCGTCGACCCCGGTCGACGTGAGCGACCCGGTCGCCTGCACGGCGGACGGCGCGACGCCGAGGCCCGCGTGCCGCGCCACGAACGAGGCGAACGCCACCGGGTACACCCCGAGGTCGAGCAGCACGCCGCCCGCGAGCGCCGGGTCGACGAGCCGGTGCGTGGGGTCGACCTCGGCGCGCACCGCGAAGTCGCCGGTGACGCGGTGGACGTCGCCGAGCGCGCCGTCGTCGAGCAGCTGCCGCAGGACGTCCGTGTGCGGCAGGTACCGCGTCCACATCGCCTCCATGAGGAGCACGCCGGCTTCGCGGGCGGCGTCGACGAGGTCGCGCGCCTCGGCGGCGTTGCGCGTGAAGGCCTTCTCGACCAGCACGTGCTTGCCGGCGCGCAGCGCGAGGAGCGCCTGCTCGTGGTGGTGGCTGTGCGGGCTCGCGACGTAGACGGCGTCGATGCCGAGGTCGCCCACGAGCTCCTCGTACGACCCGTGCGCGCGCTCGAACCCGTGCTCGTCGGCGAACGCCTGCGCCCGCTCGACGGACCGCGACCCGGCGGCGACGAGCTGCTGACGGCTGTGCTCGCGGACGGCCGTGGCCCAGCGGCCCGCGATGTAGCCGGGCGCCAGGACCCCCCAGCGCAGCGGCGGGGCGTCGGCGGGGTCGGGCGTGCGCGGGTCGGGCAGGTGCA
>NZ_JAAXOY010000358.1 GCF_012396155.1 Cellulomonas septica
GCTGGCGTGCGCCGCCGCACGGGACCGCTCGGCACCCGTGGGCGCGCCCTCAGTGGCGCGCCGACGGCGCGGGCGCGCCCGGCCTCAGTCGCGGACGACGACTGGTCGCGCCGGGTCGGCGTTGTCCACCACGACGGTCGCGCGGTCTGCGGGCGCAACCTCGGCGAGGTAGAGCAGCTGCCCGTCGCGGTACCGCGCGTTCACCGGGTCGTAGGGGTCCGCCGGGCAGCCGTCCCGCACCGCCATCCGCGCGAACGTCACGTCGAACGGCACCCTCAGGAAGACGGAGACGTCCCACCACCCGGCCAGCTCGGGACGGTGCAGGAAGATGCCGTCGACGACCAGGACCGCGTCGTCCGGCGCGGTGCGCACGGGGGCGTCGAGGGGCCGGTCGGTGGCCACGTCGCGCACGGCCGTCCGGTACCGGCGGGAGCCGCCCGGTCCGAACGGTGCCAGCAGCTCGCGGTGCAGCGCGTCGTGGTCGTACGAGTCGCGGTAGAACCCTTCGGGGGAACGTCGGCCGCGCGCGTACCGGTCGGCGCGTGCGCGGTGGAAGCCGTCGACCGACGCACGGACGACGGTGCGTCCGAGGGTGCCCAGCGCCACCGCGAGCTCGTCGGCCAGGACGGTCTTGCCCGCGCCGTCGACGCCGTCGACCCCGACCAGCACCGGCCGCCGGAGCGCCGCGGGGTCCGGCACCAGCGCGGCCATCTCGTCGAGCAGGCGGGTGCGGACCTCGGTCGGGGCGGCGTGCGGCGGCATGTCGCGACCGTAGCGGCGACGCGCGGGTGTCGGAGGTGCGCGGCACGGTGGGGGCATGGACGCACGCGCGACGGACGACGACGAGGTGCGGGAACGGCTCGCGGACGTGCGGCGGGAGGCCGAGCGCCGCCTCGCCGCGCTGGTCGACGAGCACACGGCCGTCGTGGACGCGTCGCGGGACAGCAACGCCGACGACGAGCACGACCCGGAGGGCGCGACGATCGCGTTCGAGCGCGCGCAGGTCGACGCGCTCGCGGCGGCCGCGACCGAGCGGCTGGCGGAGGTCGACCGCGCGCTGCGGCGGCTCGACGAGGGCACGTACGGCACGTGCGCGTCGTGCGGTCGCCCGATCCCGCCCGAGCGCCTCGCGGCCCGCCCGACGGCGACGACGTGCGTGACCTGCGCGGCCGGCGGGCGACGCTGACCGGCCCGCCTCCCACGCCGACCCGGTGACCGGGGACGTCGCGCACGCCACATCTCTCGATGTGAAGATATCTCCGCCCGAAGGCTACGATCGGCGACGGCGCTGCGGCCGGACCGTGGTCGCGCCAGGCCGGTCGGACGAGAGGAACCGGGACCGAAGTGGACCTGTTCGAGTACCAGGCACGTGACATCTTCGAGAAGCACGGGGTGCCCGTGCTCGGCGGCATCGTCGCCACGACTCCCGACGAGGCCCGCGACGCGGCGTCCCGCCTGCTGCCCGCCGAGGGTGGCGTCGTGGTCGTCAAGGCGCAGGTGAAGACCGGCGGCCGCGGCAAGGCCGGTGGCGTCAAGCTCGCCCGCTCCGCCGACGAGGCCGCCGAGAAGGCCGGCGAGATCCTCGGCATGGACATCAAGGGCCACACCGTCCACCGCGTGATGATCGCGGCCGGCGCGAAGATCGCCCAGGAGTTCTACTTCTCCCTGCTGCTGGACCGCGCCGAGCGTCGCTACCTCGCGATGGCGTCGGTCGAGGGCGGCATGGAGATCGAGCAGCTCGCGGTCGAGCGCCCCGAGGCGCTCGCCAAGGTCGCGGTCGACCCGCGCACGGGCATCGACCAGGCCAAGGCCGACGAGATCGTCGCCGCCGCGGGCTTCGCGCCCGAGCTGGCCGGCAAGGTCGCGGACGTGCTGCAGAAGCTGTGGACCGTCTACCAGGCCGAGGACGCCACGCTCGTCGAGGTGAACCCGCTCGTCCTGACCGAGGACGGCGACGTCGTCGCGCTCGACGGCAAGGTCACGCTCGACGCCAACGCGGACTTCCGCCACGCGGACCACGAGGCGCTCGAGGACAAGGCCGCCGCCGACCCGCTCGAGGCGCGCGCCAAGGAGAAGGACCTCAACTACGTCAAGCTCGACGGCGAGGTCGGCATCATCGGCAACGGCGCGGGGCTCGTCATGAGCACGCTCGACGTCGTCGCCTACGCCGGCGAGGCGCACGGCGGCGTGAAGCCCGCCAACTTCCTCGACATCGGCGGCGGCGCGTCGGCCGAGGTCATGGCCGCCGGCCTCGACATCATCCTCACGGACCCGCAGGTCAAGTCGGTGTTCGTCAACGTCTTCGGCGGCATCACGGCGTGCGACGCGGTCGCCAACGGCATCGTCGCGGCGCTCGAGATCCTCGGCGACGAGGCCTCGAAGCCGCTGGTCGTCCGCCTCGACGGCAACAACGTGCTGGAGGGCCGCCGCATCCTCGCGGACGCCGGCCACCCGCTCGTCACGCTCGCGGACACGATGGACGGCGGGGCCGACGAGGCCGCCCGCCTGGCCCACACTGCCGCCTGAGACCCTCGAGAAGCAGAGAGAAGCAGACAGACATGGCGATCTTCCTCACCGAGGCGTCCAAGGTCATCGTCCAGGGCATGACCGGCTCCGAGGGCACCAAGCACACGACGCGCATGCTCGCGTCCGGCACGGACGTCGTCGGCGGCGTCAACCCGCGGAAGGCCGGGACGACGCAGTCGTTCGGCGACGTCGACGTCCCCGTGTTCGGCTCGGTGGCCGAGGCCATCGAGAAGACCGGTGCCGACGTCTCCGTCATCTTCGTGCCGCCCGCCCACACCAAGGGTGCGGTCGTCGAGGCCGTCGACGCGGGCATCCCGCTCGTCGTCATCATCACCGAGGGCGTCCCGGTGGCCGACACCGCGGAGTTCTTCTCCTACGCGCAGGAGAAGGGCGTCCGGCTCATCGGCCCGAACTGCCCGGGCCTCATCAGCCCCGGGAAGTCGAACGTCGGCATCATCCCGGCCGACATCACGGGCCCCGGCAAGGTCGGCCTCGTGTCGAAGTCCGGCACGCTGACCTACCAGATGATGTACGAGCTGCGGGACTTCGGGTTCTCGACGGCCATCGGCATCGGCGGCGACCCGATCATCGGCACGACGCACATCGACGCGCTCGCCGCGTTCGAGGCGGACCCGGAGACCGAGCTCATCGTCATGATCGGCGAGATCGGCGGCGACGCCGAGGAGCGGGCCGCGGCCTACATCCAGGCGAACGTCACCAAGCCGGTCGTCGGCTACGTCGCGGGCTTCACCGCCCCCGAGGGCAAGACGATGGGCCACGCGGGCGCGATCGTGTCCGGCTCGTCGGGCACCGCGCAGGCGAAGAAGGAGGCCCTCGAGGCCGCCGGCGTCAAGGTCGGCAAGACCCCGTCGGAGACCGCGGCGCTCGCGCGCGAGCTGCTCACGCGCTCCTGAACCACCCCACGACACCCCCGCTCCCGACCCGGGCGCGGGGGTGTCGTGCGTCCGGGCGGCACGCGGCCGGAGCGTGGGCGACGAGTGACGGTCGTCGCGCGGGCGCTGCCAACGGCCGGAGCGGCATGGTCGGAGATGACGCGGCGGCCGGCGCGG
>NZ_JAAXOY010000359.1 GCF_012396155.1 Cellulomonas septica
CCGCGGCGCGGTGACGCCCTGGGGGCGGAGGCACGCCCACGGTGCGCCTCCGCCGCCCCGGGGGTGTCAGAACGCCGCGACGGTGCCGGGTGCGCGCTGCGGGCGGGACAGCGTCCTGACCAGGGCGTCCTGGCCGTGGCGGCGCAGCGCGAGGTCGGACAGCAGGCGGACGACCGGCACGAGCGTCGCGGCGTCGAACTGCGGCGTCGGCAGCCCGACGCTCGAGGCCAGGTCGTCGCTGTGCACGACGATCTCCATGAACCGGGTGACGAGGAAGTCGTCGGTCGTCAGGGCGGCCCCCGTCCACGGCAGCACGACGACGTCGGGCGCGGCGGCGAGCACGTCGTCGAGGCGGCCCAGGATCTCGCGGGCCTCGGCCGCGACGGCGTCCGGGCCGACGGCCGCCTCGTCCTCGGACCGCGTCCGCACGCCCACGTTCGCCGGCCCGTCGAGGTCCTGCTGGATCCACGCCGCCTGCGCGTAGTGCTGGTCGACCGTGAGGGGCTCGGCGTCGACCTCGGCCCGCGGGCCCGTGAGCACCTCGACGACGCGCAGCGGCTGGACGACGAGATGGCGCGCGAGCGCACCGACGCTCATGCCCGCGCACGACGACTCGGCGTCCCAGGCCGCGGCCACCTCGGGCCGCGCGACGAGGTCGACGAGCAGGCGGGTCGCGGGGATCAGGGCGGTCCGGTCGAGGTCACCGGCGAACGTCAGGGGCGGCAGCGTGGTCGGCACCCGGCCACCCTCGCGCACCGCGGTGACCTGGCGCAACGCGCGTCCGTCGCAGCGGACGACGAAGGCCCGCGACCGGCTGTCGGGGACGAGCAGCCGGTCGCGGGCCTCGGGGACGTCAGCGGGTCGGGACGTTCGCCACGCCGTCGGGCAGGAGCCGACGGCCGAGGACCTTCTCGCTGTAGCCGGTGCGGTCGAGGTGCGGCGTGATGCCGCCCAGGTGGAAGCCCCAGCCGGCGCCGAGGATCATGCAGAGGTCGATCTGCTGCGGCGTCGCGACGACGCCCTCGTCGAGCATGTGCCCGATCTCGACGGTGAGCGCCGTGAGGACCGCGTCGAGCACGCCGGCCTCGTCGAGCGGCGTCGCGGCGACCTCGACCTCGCGGGCCGCGTCGAAGACCGCCTGGATGGCGGGGTCGACGGGCTTCGGCAGGCCCTTGGCCGGGGCGTCCAGCACGACGCGCGTGCCGTCGGCGACGAGCTTCTCCAGGCCGGGCGACCGCGGGAACCGGTCGCCGAGGTCCTCGCGCAGCGACGTGAGGACGTGCAGGCCGACGGCCGGCCCGACCAGGTCGAAGAGCTCGAACGGCGGCATCGGCAGGCCGAGCGGCCGCAGCGCGCGGTCGGCGACGTCGACGGGCGTGCCGTGCTCGACCGCGTCGACGATCACGCCGAGGAGCAGCACGAGCAGCCGGTTGACGACGAAGCCCGGCCGGTCGGCCACGAGCACCGCGGTCTTGCGGAGCTTCGCGACGACCGCGAACCCGGTCGCGAGCGCCTCCGCGGACGTGTGCTCGGCCTGCACGACCTCGACCAGCGGCATCGCCGCGACGGGGTTGAAGAAGTGCAGCCCGACGACACGCTCGGGGTGCTGCAGGTCGGCCGCCATCGCGGACACGGACAGCGCGGACGTGTTCGTCGCGAGGACCGTCGTGGGGGCCACGACGGTCTCGAGCTCGGCGAACACGCGCTTCTTGAGGTCGAGGATCTCGGTGACGGCCTCGACGACCAGGTCGCACGACGCGAGGTCCTGGAGGTCGGTCGTGCCCGTGATCGCCCCGACGACGCGCGCGCCGGCCGACTCGCTCATCCGGCCGGTCGAGACGAGCCGCTCGACCGTGCTGCGGACCGTCGCGAGGCCCTTCTCGACGCGCTCGTCGTCGAGGTCGCGCATGACGACCGGCACGCCGAGCCGCTGGGAGAACAGCAGCGCGATCTGCGCGGCCATGAGCCCGGCGCCCACGATGCCGACGCGCGTCACGGGCTGGGCCAGCGAGGCGTCGGGCGCGCCGACCGGCTTCTTGCCGCCCGAGACGAGGCCGAACGCGTAGACGCTCGCGCGCATCTCGTCGCTCATGATGAGGTCGGCCAGCGCCGTGTCCTCGGCGGCGAACGCCTCCTCGCGGGTCGCCGTGCGGGCGGCCGCGACCAGGTCGAGCGCGCGGTACGGCGCCGGGCGCGAACCGTGCACGACCGCGTCGAGACGCTGCCGCGCCGCGGCGACGACGCCGTCCCACAGGTGCTCGGGGTCGAGCGGACGACGCTCGACGACGACCTCGCCCGACAGCACGCGCGCTGCCCACCGCACGGACTCCTCGAGGAAGTCGGCGGGGTCGAGCACGACGTCGACGAGCCCGATCTTCGCGGCCTCGCCCGCCGCGAACGGCTTGTTGGTCGCGGGGCGCATGAGGATGACCTCGAGCGCCTTCTCGACCCCGACGAGCCGCGGCACGAGGTACGCGCCGCCCCAGCCCGGGACGAGCCCGAGGCCGGTCTCCGGCAGCGCGAGCGCGCGCACGTCGGACGCGACGGTGCGGTAGTCGCAGTTGAGCGCGAGCTCCAGGCCGCCGCCGAGAGCGACGCCGTTGACGAACGCGAACGTCGGGACGCCCATGTCGTGCAGCAGCCCGTACGCGGCGTGCCCACCACGCCCGAGCTCCAGCGCGGTGTCGTGGTCGGTCACCGTCGCGACCTGCGTGAGATCGGCGCCCGCGGCCAGGAAGTACGGCTTGCCGGTCACGGCGACGGCCTGCACCTCGCCCGCTCGCACGCGCTCGCGGACCGTCGTCAGCGCGGCGGTCAGCTCGGCGATGCCGAGCGGGCCGAGCGTCGTCGGCTTGGTGTGGTCGAGGCCGTTGTCGATCGTGACGAGCGCGAGCGTCCCGGCACCGCCGGGCAACGTCACGTCCCGGACCAGCGCGTGCGACACGCGCTCGGCGCGGGGCTGCGGGGCGTCGGGCGTCGTGCTCACTGCTGGCCTCCGTCGGTCGCGACGTACTCGGGGTGGTGCGGGTTCTCCCAGATCACGGTGCCGCCCTGGCCGAGGCCGACGCACATCGTCGTCAGGCCGTAGCGGACCTCGGGGTGCTCCTCGAACTGGCGCGCGAGCTGCGTCATGAGGCGCACGCCCGACGACGCGAGCGGGTGCCCGACGGCGATCGCGCCGCCGTACGGGTTGACGCGCGGGTCGTCGTCGGCGATGCCGAACGCGTCGAGGAACGCGAGCACCTGCACCGCGAACGCCTCGTTGATCTCGAACAGGCCGATGTCGTCGATCGTGAGGCCCGCGCGGTCGAGCGCCTTGCGCGTGGCCGGCACCGGACCGACGCCCATGATCTCGGGCTCGACGCCCGCGTACGCGAACGCGACGAGCCGCATGCGCGGGGTCAGGCCGAGCTCGGCGGCGGTGTCCTCGGCGGCGAGCAGGCACGACGCGGCGCCGTCGGTGAGCGGTGCGGACGTGCCCGCGGTGACGCGGCCACCCGGGCGGAAGGGCGTCGGCAGAGCGCCGATCCCCTCGACGGTCGTGCCGGGTC